>JBHHYO010000029.1:0-30385 GCA_046757665.1 Nitrospinales bacterium | reverse complement strand
TCCTTGTACAAATTCAGGAACCCGTCAGCTTCCTCCTGAGTGATGACCCCATCGTGAACGCTGTGGATTAAAAATCCGGCCATTCTTCCCGCCAGTTCATCGGCCCGAAACTGAACGTAATCGAGCACGTCCGTCACATCCTCGCCTTCGATAATCTGCTCGTATTTCAAGGAGCCGTCGTCCCGGATGGAAATATGAAAGGTATTGGTATCGCCGAACAAATTGTGCAGGTCGCCCAGGATTTCCTGGTAGGCGCCGATCAGAAATATTCCGAACCGGTAAGATTCGCCGGGCAAGACCTGATGAACCCGCAAGGTGTTTTCCGTTTTGTTCTTCCCGATAAAGGTATTGATTACCCCGTCGGAATCACAGGTGATGTCTTCCAGAGTCGCCATCCGGGTCGGTTCCTCATTGAGCCGTTGCAGGGGAACGATGGGAAATATGTGGTCAATCGCCCAGGAATCCGGGACCGATTGAAAAATCGAAAAGTTGCAAAAATATTTGTCCGCAAGGTATTTTTCCAGGGACTTGAGTTCGTCGGGAAGATATTTCAGGCGCGCCGAGAGGACCTGGATTTTGCGGCAGATGCCCCAAAAGATTCTTTCCGCCATGGCCCGGTCCTGCAAGGACAGTAAGCCCAGCAAAAACTGGTTTTGCGCTTCGTCCTTGAGGTGTACGGCGTCATGCCAGGATTCGATAATATTTTTGTTGGAGGTCAGGACCAGAACATCATAAATTTCCTTAACAACCTCGGGGGCGTCATCCTGGATGCTGATATTGCTGTCCCATTCGGGGAAAGAAGTCACGTCCAACACGTTGAACACCAGGATGGAATGGTAAGCGGTCAAGGCGCGGCCGGATTCGGAAATAATGTTCGGATGCGGCAGGTTTTCCGACCGGCAAATTTCCAGCAGATGATAAACGACATCGTTGGCGTATTCCTGCACCGTGTAATTGGTGCTGGAAGCAAAGGTCGACCGCGACCCGTCATAATCCACGCCAAGGCCGCCGCCAACGTCGATGTATTCGATACCACATCCTGTTTTCATCAACTCGGAATAAAATCTGCCGATTTCCTTCAAGCTGTTCTTGATCCTGCTGATATCGGTGATCTGGCTTCCCAGGTGGAAATGAATCAGCTTGATGCAATCGAAAACGCCCTCTTCCCGGGCGATTTCCAGGGCTTGCACCAACTCGATGGAACGCAGGCCGAACTTGGACTGTTCCCCGGCGGAGGAGACCCAGCGCCCGGACCCCTCGCTGATCAGTTTGATACGCAGTCCGATATTGGGCCGCACATTTAATTCCTTGGCGACCCGGGCGATCAGTTTCATTTCCGAAAGTTTTTCAACGACGATAAAAACTTTTTTGCCCAGTTTTTTGCCCATCAGGGCCAGCCGGATAAACGCCTCATCCTTATAACCGTTGCACACCAACAAGGCTTCCGGGTTATCCATGATGGCGAGAATGGCATGAAGTTCAGGCTTGGACCCGGCTTCCAGGCCGATGTTGTGACTGCGGCCGAATTTAATGATTTCCTCCACCACCTGGCGCTGTTGATTAACCTTGATGGGATAAATGCCGTGGTATTCCCCCTGGTAACCATATTCTTCCGCGGCTTTTTTAAACGCATGGGCCAGATTGGCGATACTGGATTTGAGAATGTCCGAAAAGCGGATCAGCGCCGGCAGGGAGTACCCTTTCCTTTGGATATCCTCAACCAGTTCCTTGAGGTCTATGGTGTGTTTGTTATCGATTTGCGGACGCACCACAAGATGGCCCTTTTTGTTGATATCGAAATAACCGCATCCCCAACCCGGAATATTATAAAGTTCGAGAGAGTTTTCAATGGACCACTTGTTCGTCACGGTTTCTCCTGGAAATAGCGTAAGAAATTTATTTAAATCACATTCGTTTTAAATGTCAAACGAAAACAAAACCGGCTCGGCGGCGGCGCCCCCAACAGATGCCTGGCCGATTCCCCCGGCAAAAGGGATTTTTTACCCTGCTCAAATATGATACAGTTCTCTGAATTTCAAAAGTTGAAACCGGTTGATCCCCGCCGGCCCGGCCATCCTGAAACGCGGGAGAAAAAATGAAGATTGAGAACATTGACGTCCGCGACATCGCCCGCACTCACGGCACGCCGGTTTATGTCTACAGTATGAAAACCCTTCGCGAGTCGATCGGCGAGATCAAGCAACTGGCGCCCGTCACCCGTTACGCCATGAAGGCTTGCTCCAACGGCGAAATTCTCGGAGAAATGTTGCGGCAGGGAGTCAAGATAGACGCCGTCAGCGTGTTTGAAATTCAGCGCGCCCTGTACGCGGGTTTTGAGCCGGGAGACATTTGTTTCACCAGCGACGTGTTTTTTAATGAGGAAGACGTTTTTTATTGTCTCCGAAATAATATTTATGTCAACTGCGGAACGCTGGGCATGGTTTCCGAATATGGCCGGGCACTGCGGCAGTTGGGCTCGGGGTCTGCCCGCATTTCCATCCGCATCAATCCCGGCGAGGGCCACGGGCATTCAAAAAAAACCAACACCGGCGGGCCATACAGCAAACACGGCATCTGGTACCAAAACCTTGACGAAGTAAAAAATATCGCCCGCGAATACGGGCTCAGCATCACCGGAGTTCACATGCACATCGGCTCGGGCGGAGACATGCCGCACTTGCAACGAATCACCGAAAAACTTGTGGAGTTCGCCAGGCAATTTGAAGACCTGCAAACCATCAATTTCGGCGGCGGCCTGCCTTATCAATACGACCCGCAAAAACCGCAGGACGACATTTCCGGTTACCGGCCGATCCTGGAAGCGCGAACGCGAACGCTGGAAAATCATTTCGGCAGAAAAATCGTTTGCGAAATCGAACCGGGAAGACGCTTTGTTGCCGGTTGCGGATATCTTATCGGGGAAGTCCGGTCGCTCAACCACACGTTCGACGAAACCGGCAAGCGGCTGGACTACGTTCTGGTGAACATCGGGTTCTGCCACCTGCTTCGCCCCATGGCTTACGGCTCGTATCATCCCCTGTGGTTCGTGGGTGACGAGCTTGGCCCGGAGCGGGACCTCATCATCGCCGGCCCGGTTTGCGAGTCCGGGGACGTACTCACCCAGGAAAACGACGAACCGGCGCCGCGCAAGCTTCCCATGCCAAAACCCGGAGACCTCATTGTCGTCGGCGGGGCAGGCGCTTACGGGTTCGCCATGTCATCCAACTACAACTCGCAACCGCTGATTGCCGAAGTGATCGTGGACGGCGACCAGTGCCAGTTATCCCGGCGGCGGCAAACCCTGGACGATTTGCTCCGGGAGGAAATTGATGTTTGATCCAAACGCCGACCGCTTCATCCCTCGAACAACGGGTCGATCTTTTGCGCCATCTGAACGTCCGCCAGCGTCACGCCGCTGGCCGTGTGGGTCCAGTACCGGATGGTGATTCTTTTGTAATTGATGATGATATCCGGGTGATGATTGTTCGCCTCGGCGGCCTCCGCGACTTGCCGAACGAAATCGATCCCCCCCATAAAAGAGTGCGCGTGTTTCACTCTTTGAATAAAAGGCACTCCCTTCTCGTTTTTCCCCGGCTTCCACTGGGGCGCCATCTCCGCCAACTTTTCCGCCAGTTCATCTTCCGTTAAAGCTTTTTTTTCGACCATGGGATTTCCCCTTATGCACAGAGTTTCTTGCTGGTGGATTAGATGCGCTATTGGCCTGCAAGGATTCTATCCAACTTCTTGCGCAAGGTAGTCTCATGGACTTTGTAGACGAAGCTTTCCCGCCCCTCGATCAGCACTACCGGAATCCTTTCCCGATAGCGTTCCCACAGACGGGGGTCGCTTTCGATGTCGGTTACGCGCAACCGGACGGGATAATCGGGCAAAACCCGGTCGAGCGTTTCCTTTGCGGTATCGCACAGACAGCAATCCTTCTTCGTGAAAATTTCGACGGCGATTTCTTGCGGCATTAGAGGCGGGAGGAACCGGTTACATGGAGGCCATGGAGTGGCTGCCCGCGGTGAACTTGCCCCACAGGATAAAACCCACAAAAACCGCGATGGTGACGATAAGGACGATTCGGGCGATGGGGCGTTTTTTCAGGTCGCGTTCCGGCCCACGGTCCACAAAGGGAATAGCGACCAGCAGGAAAATAAGAATCGGCGGCACCACGATCAAGGTCGGCACCCAGATATTTTCCAGGGCATAAATCCAGACGAACTGCCAGGGCGGCCGGGTAACTTCCAGTCCGAGGACGGGCTGGTTGCCCAGCGGCGGGGCGATGAGCAGGGCCAGCAGGCAAACGAGCAGGAACACCCCGGCGCCGGCACGGCGAAGATACGCCATATGGTCGGTAAACTTGATCATCTTGCCGCCCGCCGGCGATCCGGGAAGGGACGACAGTTTATGGTATTTGATATAAAAAAGATGCAGGCCAACGAGCAGAAGCGTCACGATGGGTATCAGGGAAATATGCGCCATGTAAATCCGGCTCAACAGCGGAACTCCCTTGGCAAATTCCTCCGTCATGGGAATCCCGAAAATCCCCAGCTTGCCGGCCACCCAAAGAAAATGATCCAGCGCTTCGTACGCTTCCTGGTCCCATTTGATGACCGTTCCGGTGAACAGGAGCCCCACCATGGACAGCAACAGGGCCACGCCGATCAACCAGTTGATCTCCCGCGGGTTTTTGTAGGACGCGGTGGAAAACACGCGGATCATGTGAAGAACCATCGTCACCGTCAGAACTTCCGCCGACCAGAAATGAATGCCGCGCAAAAACCAGCCCAGGTAAACCTGATCGACCAGATAGTGCAGGCTGGCGTTGGCTCTTTCGGGGTCCGGCACGAAAAACTGGGCCAGCAGGATACCGCTGGCCACAAGAATGACAAAGGCGGAAAGCGTCATCCCGCCAAGGGAATATTTCAAGCTGTTGGCGTGTTCCGGAATTTCGTATTCAAGAACCTGCAAACCGAGGCGTTCTTTTAAAGTTTCTACAATTCCGTTTGCCATGGGACCTTTGCGAAGGAGGCCTATTCTCTTTTACGTTTGATGCTCAGTATTCCAAAAACCAGTCCCGCCAGAACGGTAATCCCCACCGCCACTCCGTATCCCTTTTGCGAGGACGTTACCCATTTGTGTTCGGCCAGCTTGACCTTGTGCTTGTCGTGTTGCATTTTTTCCGGTGTGGCCGGGCCGGACTGCATTTCCATGCCGCCGTGGTCTTCCCCACCGGAAAACAGGCGCGTGCGGGAAAACGGGGAAGCGTCACTCGGCGAACCCGTTGCCTCGCCCTCGACGGCGTAAAAACCGCCGGCATCTCCAGCGGGGGCGGCGTCTTCAACTGTCGTTTCTTTCGCCGGGGGTTTGGAATGACCTCCATGCGCGTACGTTTCCGCGACAACGGCGACGATCCATAAAATCAGCAAACAACCGATAGTGGAGATTTTTTTTCCCATATCAAGTGCCGGAAAGCAACTGGGCAAAAGCCGCCATCGTTTCTTCCGTAGCCCAGTCCCTGGGGCCGATGGCCTTGTGACGGATAACGCCTCTTTGATCGACAATAAACGTTTCCGGAACCCCGGTCGTCTTGTATTTCTTCTTGGCCACCCCGCTTTTGGGATCGAGGAGAACCGGAAACGTCAGGTTATATTGATCCATGAAGGGCTGGATCAACGATTGATCCTTGTCGATGCTGATGGTCAGCATTTCCAGACCCTGGTCCTTGAAGCGCCGGTACAATTTTTCCATGGACGGCATTTCAACCTTGCAGGTGCCGCACCAGGTGGCCCAGAAATTGATGAAGACCACTTTGCCCCGGTAATCGGTCAGCCTTAATTTGCCGCCACTCAGGGAAGGCAGTTCAAAAGAAGGCGCGATAAAAGTTTCCGCCGGGTATTCCACCTCATACGGTTTCAACTCCACCTTGTTGATCGCAACGATATAAAACGAGAAGAGAGCCGTTACCAGAAAAGCATACGGAATGAAAATGCTGACGGGTCTGTTTGCCACTGCTTGTCCCATGGATGTCATGATAACCGATGCGGTTTGTAGGGTCTGTAAAACTTTTTATCCACCGCAACCACAATCTCGTCCAGGGTTTTTCCCTGATGGTAAAGCTTGTAGGCATAAAGAACCTCGCCGATGCAGGTTCCGCATTTCGAGCCGTGATCGCGGGTGAAGCAGGTCAGAAGCGTTTTGTGGCCATGATTCCTTTTGCAGTAGCAGTAACAAAACAAGCTGTCGATGACTTTCGGAATTTCCGCGGCGTATTGATAGGCTTGCGCCGCCTTTCCCGTAAACAAGGCCGGACTCAATACCGGACGGGTTTCGATCAGTGCGCCTGTCGCCGGGGCAACGGGAGTCGCGGTCTGCTCCGGCGGCTGGGTTACATAGTACACCGTCGCCAGAACAACGGCAATGACCACCGTAAAAATGGCCGGCGCAAAATTCTTCCCGCTCGACGGCTGAGACGCTTTTTTCCTGTTTTTCTTTGCCATGAAGGCCCTCTGAAAGGAAGGAAACCGGTTTCAAGAAAGTTATGTTCTTATGCAATGATTATATAGAAACCCCAATAACCATTCAAGGGCTTTGGGCCGCAAGCTTTTTCCCGCCAAAGACACCTTTGACGATCAGCTCCATCAAAGGCGCGGGCTTATTCGAAGCGGATGGAATCCTCGCCCAGAACGGCCTCGATTTTCCGCACCACTTCGTCGGAAGGTTTGACTTTCAAACTCTCGGCCGCGGACAGGACCGTGGTTTTTTTATCCGGAGAGGTAAAATGAAGAAACAGTTTACTGTCCCCCTTGTAGTCCGACAAAATCCGCTTGACGTCGAGGAGCGTCTCTTTCTCCAGCCCCGCGGTTCGAAAATGGATATGCACCTTGCCTTGCCATCGTTTGTTCACATCGGCGAGGAGGTGAATTTCCGTGGCTATCAATTTGCATGAATTATCCCCGGTCTCCACCTTGCCCTTGACCAGAAGGGGGTCGTCCGAGGCAAGAAAATCTTTTGCGGCGGCATAGACTTCCGGCCAGACGGTCACTTCCACGGTCCCATGAAGGTCTTCCAGAGTCACATTGGCCATTTTGTCACCCTTTTTGGTGGTTCGCGGCGTAATTTTCCGGGGGACCCCGCAGAGGCTGACCACTTTGCCGTTTCCGGTTTCCGGGAGGTCGGCGGTATTCGCATCGGCAAACAGGGAAATCTCCCTTTGAAAACGAGTCAACGGATGACCGCTGATGTAAAACCCAAGGGTTTCCTTTTCGAAACTCAACCGTTCGCGGTCCGTCCATTCCTCAACCGCGGGCTCGCTTGTCTCCCCCGCCGCTTCCTCTTCCAGAACGTCGAACATACTGGATTGCCCGACCAACTGGTCCTTCTGCCGTCCCTGAGCATGGTCCATGACGCTTTGCAGATTCAACATCATGGCGGCGCGGCTTTCTCCCAGGGAATCCAGTGCACCGCTTTTAATCAGGCTTTCGATCACCCGCTTGTTAACGGAGCGCAGATCGACGCGCACGCAAAAATCATCGAGGGAAGAAAACCGGCCCTGCCGGGTGCGGGCCTCAATGATCGTTTCGATGGCGGAGGAACCAACGTTTTTAATCGCCCCGAGGCCGAACAGCAGTTTGTTTTGCGAAATGGTGAAACCCTCGAAACTTTCGTTCACATCCGGCGGCATCACCTTGATATTCAGTTCCCGGCAGACATTGATGTAGCGGATCACCTTATCGGTGTTATCCATGTCGCTGGTGATCAGGGCGCCGAAGAATGGCAAGGGATAATGAGCTTTCAAGTAGGCCGTTTGATAAGACACCAGGGCATAAGCGGCGCTGTGGGACTTGTTGAATCCGTAACCGGCGAATTTTTCCATCAGGGTAAAAATCTTTTCCGCTTTTTTGGGCGGAATCTTGTTCTGACTGCAACCCTGATAAAACTTTTCCCGCTGTTTCTCCATCTCCTCCGGTTTCTTTTTACCCATGGCCCTTCGCAGAAGGTCCGCGTCTCCCAGGGTAAACCCGGCAAGAACGCTGGCGATTTTCATAACTTGTTCCTGATAAAGAATGACGCCATGGGTTTCGCGCAGGATTTCCTCCAACTGCGGCAGGTCGTATTTTTCTTTCTGATGCCCGTGCTTGCGTTTGATATAGTCGTCCACCATGCCGCTTTCCAGCGGGCCGGGACGGTACAAGGCAAGCAGAGCGATGATATCCTCGAAGCAATCCGGTTTCATTTTTTTCAAAAGGTCGCGCATACCGGAGCTTTCCAACTGGAACAGCCCCATGGACCGCGCCTTTCCAAGCAATTTGAAAGTCGTCGGATCATCTTTCGGGAGGGTCTCCATATCCAGGTCGATCCCCTGGCTTTGCTTGATCAGCTTCACCGCGTTATCAATCACCGTCAGGGTGCGCAAGCCGAGAAAGTCCATTTTCAGGAGGCCCAGTTTTTCCACATTACTCATGGCAAACTGGGTCACCACGTCACCGTTGCTTCCTCGGTAAAGCGGCAGAAACTCGGTTAGCGGCCGGGAGGAGATCACCACTCCCGCCGCGTGAGTGGAACAATGCCGCGGCAGGCCTTCCAGCTTCAAGGCGATATCGAGTAGCTCTTTTATTTTTTCATCTTCTTTTTTAAGCTTGCCGAACAGCGACTCCTCTTTAAATGCTTCCTTGAGCTTGATGTTCAACTTGTTGGGAACCAGTTTGGCGATTTTATCCACCTCCCCGTAAGGCATGTCCAGGACGCGGCCCACGTCGCGGATGACGCCCTTGGCATTCATGCTCCCAAAGGTAATGATTTGGGTCACATTTTTTTTGCCGCCGTATTTCTTGGTGACGTAATCAATAATTTCCTGGCGCCGGCTCATGCAAAGGTCGATATCGATGTCCGGCAAACTCACCCGCTCCGGATTCAAAAACCGCTCGAACAACAGGCCGTACTCAATGGGGTCCAGGTCGGTAATTTTCAGGGCGTAAGCCACCAGCGAGCCGGCGGCGGAGCCGCGCCCCGGGCCAACGGGGATCCGGTTTTCCCGGGCATGGCGAATGAAATCCCAAACGATCAGGAAATATCCGGGATACCCCATTTTATGGATGATATTCAGCTCTTCCCTCAACCGATCCTCATACAGCTTGACGTCAAGCTCAGGGTTTATCCGGGTCAGGAGCGTTAACCGTTCGCGCAATCCGCCTTCCGCCAACTCGTTCAGGTACGACCCGGCATCCTTCCCATCCGGCAACGGGTAATCCGGCATGTTGATCTTGTCGAATTCAAGATCGAGCTCGCAACGTTCGGCGATTTTGACTGTATTCTCGATGGCTTCGGGAACGTCCCGGAAGAGTTCGGTCATTTCCCGGGCCGACTTGAAATAGAACTCGTTGTTGGGGTATTTCATGCGATAGGCATCGCCTATCGTTCTTCCGGTTTGCAGGCAAAGCAGGATTTCATGCGCCCGCGCGTCTTCCGGCTCCATGTAGTGGCAATTGTTGGTGGCCACCACGGGAAGGGACAACTCTTTTCCCAGGCGAATGAGTTCCTTATTATATTTCGCCTGGTAATCCAGCTTGTGATACTGGAGTTCCAGGAAAAAATTGTCCTTGCCCATGATCTCTTTGTATTCACCGGCAACTTTGCTTGCGCGGGGCAGGTTTTCCTTGAAAACGTTATGCCCCACCTCGCCCCGGGAACAGGAACTCAGGGCAATCAACCCTTCACGATGCTGTTCAAGGAGTTTTTTGTCGATCCGGGGTTTGTAATAAAAACCCTCCAGGTAGCCCGCGGTGACCAACTGCAAAAGGTTTTTGTATCCCCGTTCGTTCCGGGCGAGAAGAATCAAATGATAGGAAGCGTCGCGGAGACCGTGGTTGGACGTCTTTTCGTCCCGGCCTTGCGGCGCGACATACACTTCGCAACCGATGATGGGTTTCAGCCCGTATCTTTTGGCGCCAGTGAAAAATTCCACCGCGCCGAACAGGTTGCCGTGATCCGTCATGGCGATGGCGGGCATTTTATATTGTTTCGCCTTTTGAAACAGCGGCTCGTACCGGATAGAGGAATCCAGCAAACTGTAATGAGTGTGGAGATGCAGATGAACGAAGTTTGAGTTACTCATTTGATTGGATGTTAAGGCCCGGGAGACAGACGTTTTCAATCCAGAACTTTTTCAACCGGAGCCCACTCGATTCCCAGCGCTTCCGCAACGGCGGGATGGGTGACGTGCCCCTTGAAAACATTAAGCCCCTTTTTCAACGCCGGATTTTCCTGGATCGCTTTTTTGTATCCTTTTTGCGCCAGTTCGAAAGCGTAAGGAAACGTCGCGTTGGTCAACCCAAAGGTGGATGTCCGCGCCAGGGCTCCCGGCATGTTGGAAACGCAATAATGGATAACCCCGTCCACCGGGTAAATGGGATCGCTGTGGGAGGTCGGCCGGGAAGTTTCCAGGACACCCCCCTGGTCGATACAAACATCGACTATAACGGACCCGGGCATCATATCGGAGAGCATTTTACGGGTAATCAGTTTAGGCGACTTGGCTCCGGGTATCAGCACGGCGCCCACCACCAGGTCGGCAACACGGATGGCCTCCCGGATATTTATTTTGTTGGACATCAGGGTTTTGAGCTGGCCTCCGTAAACATCGTCCAGATAACGCAGGCGGGGCAGGTGGATGTCCAGAAGCGTTACCGAAGCGCCCGTGCCGAGGGCCATTCGCGCCGCATTGGAACCGACGATTCCGCCGCCGATGATGACGACGTGCCCCGGATCGACGCCCGGCACCCCGCCCAGGAGGATGCCGCGCCCGCCGTTTTCCCGTTCCAGATACTTGGCGCCCTCATGAATCGACATGCGGCCCGCCACCTCGCTCATCGGAATCAGCAGGGGCAGGGAGCCATCCTCCAACTGCACCGTTTCGTAAGCAATGCCGATGATTTTTCTTTTCAGCAATTCATGAGCCAGGTCCGGCGCCGGGGCAAGATGCAGGTAGGTATATAACACCTGCCCCTCTTGCAGTAGCTCGTATTCCTCGGCAATGGGTTCCTTGACCTTGATGATCATTTCGGCGCGCTTGTAAATATCGTCCCGCCCGGTGATCCTGGCCCCCTCGTGTTCGTACTGGTCATTATCGATTCCACTGCCGAACCCGGCGCGGTCTTCGATCAGAACCACGTGCCCGGCGGCAACCAGGTCGTGCACTCCGGCAGGGGTGATCGAAACCCGATATTCATGTTCCTTGATTTCCTTGGGAACGCCTATAATCATGTCGATCCAACAGTTCGCGGATGGAAAACGAGGGGCGAAGAAAGGTCGGTTATGAACATTGGGTCAGGCCGCGTTTTTCCAGATACCGCTGATGATAATTCTCCGCGATGTAAAACTCCGAAGCCGGGGTGATCTCCGTAACGATATCTCCGCTGAGTTTGCCGGATGCCTGAAGTTTCGCCCGGGAGGCTTTCGCCGCGGCCTCCTGGTCCGCGTTGAAGAAAAAAATGGCGGACCGGTACTGCGTTCCAATATCCGGCCCCTGGCGGTTCAGCGTCGTCGGATCGTGCATCGCCCAAAACGCGCTCAGCAGATCGTCATAAGAAACCCGCGACTCATCATACTCCACCTCCACCACTTCCGCGTGCCCCGTCTGCCCGGAGCATACATCGTGGTAAGTCGGATTGGGTACCGTTCCTCCCGAGTATCCGACCGCGGTCGAAACAACCCCCTTGATTTTCCGGAAGGCGACTTCCACTCCCCAGAAACAACCAGCGGCAAACATTGCTTTTTGCATTTTTTGCACCTATCTGAAGTTGACTGTCGATGACACCCATTTTATCCCCTTCCTTTGGGGATACAAAGGGGAATTTCAAAAATTAAAACGTCGGGAAAGATTTTGCATTTTTTGCCGCCGCCTTGTATCGTTACCTGGTACTTCGTTGCAAAAGTTCATAACCGTTTCTTCACGCTTCGACAAGCTCAGCGTGACAGCTTGGTTGTCGCCCTGAGCCTGTCGAAGGGCGACATTTCCCGGTTGCTTATTTTTGCAACGAAGTACCAGGCGCATGAGATGAGGAGGGTTCCGCTTTGCAAGATGTCGCAAAATCCAGAATCGAGGAACTGATCCGCCGGGGACTCAGCCCGGACGGCAAAAACCTGGAACTGGAAAACAAACGTATCGGCCTGGAGGAAATAAAATTCCTCCGCGAGTCTGAAGAGTTTCCGGGCCTGGAAAAAATTTTCCTCGGCAACAACCAACTGGAAGACGAGGCAGTCGCGGTTTTGGTCCGTCCTCCCGTTTCCCAACGCCTCACCCATTTGTACCTCAATCACAACAAAATCGGCGACCGGGGAGCGCGAGCCCTGGCAGACTCTCCCCTGGCACAACATCTAACCTGCCTGATGCTGGAAGCCAACCTGCTGGGGCCTGGCGGCGTGGAAGCTCTCGCTCAATCCCCCCATCTGCAAAACCTGGAAATCCTGTTTCTCGATTCCAATCCGATCGGCCCCCAAGGCGCCACGGCGCTGGCAAATTCGGAAAAACTTCCCCGATTACATGCCCTGCACCTGGACAGCGCCGGCATCGGCGACGCGGGCGCCATGGCTCTGGCGCGCACCAGGACCCTCACGGCGCTCGGCAAACTTTATCTTTGCTCCAACAAAATCGGCGACGCAGGGTTCATGGCTCTCATGAACTCCGAGAGCCTGCAATCGCTCACCGCCCTGAGCATTTGGCGTAATGAAATCCGCGATGCCGGAGGCCGGGCTCTTGCGGAAAACAACCCCTTCCCCAACCTGGAACGACTCTACATGAGCCTCAACCTGATCGAGAAACCCGTCCGCAAACTGATCCGGCAGTCTGCCCTGGCCAAGCGACTCACAACCCTAGTAATGGATTAAAAACGATTCGACCGCCATAAAAAAAGATGGCGGGACGGAGCGGATTTTGCGACAATAAGAAAAAAAACTCCCCGGATACCACCCATGGACTACAAGTTCAAATACAGCAAATCCTTTAACTGGCTGTTCCACATCGGCGTGATCATCAATGTGGCCATCGTCATCTGGCTGTATCTGCTCTTTTTCAAAGTGATCTAGCGCGCCGCAAGTCAGACCCCATGCGGCTGTCGGGAAACCGGCTTGACCAGGAACTCCTCGTTTTTCCACGCCAGCTTTTCTTCCGGAACGAGAACTCCAGACCCGGCGGCGTTGTAGGCCACCCATTCATTGTCGACATAAACTTCGTTGGGCTTGAAGGACGCTTTGTACCGCAGGGATTTGTTGTGCAGGATGAAATACCCCAGATAAAAATAATCGATCCCCTGTTTCCGGGAAAATTCCAATTGTTTTAAAACGCTGAAGGTCCCCACGCTCATCTTGGCGTAAACGGGATTATAAAACGTGTAAACTGCCGAAAATGTTTTCCGGGTGCAATCGGCCAGCGCCGCGCCGATCAATTTTCCGTTGCAGTAATATTCGAACTCCAATCCAAACGGCGAGTTGTCATAAAACGAAAGGCGGAAGTTGTCCACATCTTCCACGTCATGCTGAAGAGACGGAAACCGTTTTTTGTGTTCCAGGTAAAGACGAAACTTTTCCTCGCGGAATTTTGGCGCGCCGATTTTCACTTCCACGGACCGGCACGCATTCATGGCCCGCTTTTGACTGCGCGACATTGTGAATTCGCCGGGCCGCACACGGATAGGGATACAGGCGTGGCACCCCAGACACCGGGGGCGGAAAAAATAATCCCCAAAATGACGCATCCCGTGGGCCAGCAGATATTCAAACTCTATTTCCGAAACATCCTCGAGAAGATACTCTTCAAACAAAGACTGCCGGTCGTCGAAATAACCACAGGGAAACGACTTGGAATCTATAAAATGTGCAAGCATATTTGATCCGGAAATGCCTCCGAAGGCTTGAGAGGGTTCCTCGCTACATTTTTTTACTGCTATTATAATAACATTTTCATCGGAGGATAAAGCGTTGCGGAAAATTTTGCTTTCAAATTTTCATCCCCGGCCCCGAATCCAGGCCCGCCAACCCATTGCATTTAAGCCGGGACTGTGATTAACTCAGGGCGGACGCCGGTTGCCGGGAAGCAAAAAACTCATTTTTCGTTTCATCCACGGCGGTAAATTCATCCCATTTTTTCATCGACATGAGCCCTGTACAAGTTTCCGTAATCATCCCCACCCTCAACGAAGCGGCGGTTCTCGCGCGAACCCTGGAAACGATCGAAAAATATAACCCCTGCGAAATCATAATCGGCGACGGGGGAAGCGAGGACGGCACTCTTGACATCGCCGGCAAATTCAACGCCCGGGTCGTGCCCAGCCCGCCGGGTCGGGCCTTGCAAATGAACGCCGCCGCCGGGCGGGCGCGTGGCGACACGCTGTTGTTCCTTCATGCCGACAGCACCATGGAGCACGACGGTTACCGGAGGATGATTCGTCTCATGTCCGAAGCCCGCACCGTAGGCGGCGCATTCAGTTTACGCATCCAGTCTCCCAGATGGTCGTTGCGGCTTATCTCGCGGGTAGCCACCTTGCGCGCCAAATACCTGCGCATCGTTTACGGCGACCAGGCCATCTTCGTCCGCGGAGAGACTTTCAGACGCATGGGCGGTTTTTCTCCGATTCCCATCTGCGAGGACATGGATTTTTTCAACCGGCTGAAGAAAGAAGGGAAAACCGTCATCCTGGAAGAAAAAACCACCACCTCGCCCCGCCGCTGGCAAGCCGAGGGCGTTCTTTACACGACACTCAGAAACTGGTTAATCGCCGGACTGTTCCTCCTCGGTTTTCCGCCAAGAATTTTGAGCAAGTGGTACCTCGCCATCCGCTGACCGGACTACGTCATTCCGTTTTCTCCCGGCCATTCCGGCTTTAACGGCTTCCTCGACGGCATCGGCAAAACCGGTGGGTTCGTTATCGCGCAAGTGAAAAGGAATCACAACCTTTTCTCCGGCGGCGGATTCCACCTCGAGGGTTTCGGCGGCGGTGATTCCGCATAACAGGGCGGGCGGAAAGAAGCGCTTGCCGCCGCGCCGCACCTGCATGACTTCCTCCCAGGCAATGGCGGCCCGCGGACTGCCGCCGGGCAGTTGCCAACGGCTGAAGTGCATGGCGATGCCCCGGCTTCCCAGCGTCACGAAATGCCGGCGCGGGAAAAGTTCCCGGTTCTTCAGCAGAAGTTTCAAGACCTTGCCCAGTCCCCACAACAAAAGGACGCAAAGCGCCGCCAGCGTCAAGGTGATGGTATTGAACCCCCAGTTCTCCTCAACGCCGATAACGAGAAACGCTCCCAGCAGAACGAGAAATAACAGGATGGGCGCCGCCATGAAAACGCCATGAAACGTCACGCCCAATCCGGGCAGACCGGCAGGCAGGATCACGGTCACCCCGGAGTCCGTCTCCAGAACCGCCGAGACCCGCGCCTGCTCCTCGTGGCCGGCCAAATAGCGCCGGGCCGTTTCAAAATCCTCGTTGCTCCAGGCAGGTATTGTCATCTCACCACGCATCACAAAATCAAATCGAAAGATCGAAGTTTATCACAGTTGCAATTTTTACTCTTTTTAAACCCAAATTTCCGCCGGATATGCGATAATTGCTTACCCTGAGTTGCTATCCGAAAATCCCTGTCTTTTGGGATCGCATGAATATCACGGAAGTCGAAATAAGGAATTTCAAGGACACCCTGTCCAACGGGCTGACCGTCATCACCGTGGAAATGCCCCATATCCACACGCTGGAAGTGGCGATGTTTCTGCGCGCCGGCCTGCGCTTCGAGAATGAGGACAATAACGGCATTTCTCATTTTCTCGAACACATGATGTTCCGCGGCAACGCAAAGTACCCCGACTCCATTTCATTGAACCGGGAATTTGAAAAGATCGGCCGCGAGCCCAGGGCCTCCACCCTCGGCGAGTACACGTTTTACGGATTCAGCCCGCACATTTCCCGGCTGGACCGCGGAATGGAACTGTTCGCCGACTTTTTTGCCGCCCCAAATTTCGCCGGCATCGACCTGGAGCGGCAAGTCATCCTGGAAGAGTACCTCGAGGAGCTGAACGCCGAAGGACAAAACATCGACATCAACAACCACGCCTGCAAGCTCCTTTACGAAGGCACTTCCCTGGCGCTACCCACCATCGGCACCGAAAAAACCATCAAGTCGATTGACGCCGAAATGCTCCGCGAATATTTCCAGGCCCACTATATTCCGGAAAACATGACTCTGGCGGCCGCGGGCTGTTTGTCGCACGAGCAATTCCTGGCTCTGGCGGAGCGGTATTTTTCGCCGCTGAACAGGCGCGGACGAGTGATTTCCAAAAATCATTTCAAGGGCGCTATCGCCGAAAACCAGACCCGGCCCGTCTCTGCCTTCCAGTATGACCTGGACAGCCAGGTGCAATTGCAAATCTGCTTCCGTTCGGTTTCCTACAACGACCCGGATTATTATGCGGTGTACCTGATCAACCGCATCTTCGACGACGGCATCGCCTCGCGCCTGCAACGGGCATTGCGCGAAGACATGGGGCTGGCTTATTCCATCGAATGCCGCGCCACCAGCTTGTCCGACATCGGCACCTTCGACTTTGACGTCACCGTAAGCCGGGAAAAAATCCTCCAGGTAGCCCGCATCATTTTCCGGGAAATCAAAACCTTCGTCACCTTCGGCCCCAATGAAGAGGAATTGGCGCACGTAAAAAAACGCTACCTTTACGATCTGGACTTCGATCTCGACGAACCCTACAAACAAATCCTGCGGTTTGGCTTCGCCCAGCTGTATTCCGAAGAAATAACGATCGAAGAGGAAAAAGCCATTATCGAAAGCATCGGCGTCCAGGACCTGCAACGTCTGGCTATGAAAATTTTCGTCCGCGAAAAACTTAACCTTATCCTGGTCGGACCGTTTACGCCGGAACTGAAAACGGATTTGGAAAAACTGATCGACGCCTTTTAACGGCGTTCTGAAAATGCGCCGGAACCGGACGGCTTAACCGAAACATCGGCCTGCACCGCATCGAACCAATCCCAACATTCACAACCTTCCCTTTTGAATCACAAGTGAAACGCGCCAAACTTTTTTGCCTCATGTTGATCATTCTGCTTGCGGGTTGGCAATCGGTTATGGGTTGCGGCCGCCCGGAAGTCAGCGACTGCGCGGGCAGTGTCTGCGCGCCGGTGCTGAAAGTCTTAAAGTTTTCGCGCGACCTGCCGCTTTCTCCCCAGGACCCTTTCTGGACATCGGAAAACAGCCCGCCCGCCGTTTCCATTGAACTCGGCCCCCAACTCATCACCAATCCGCAATGGCCAAACCCGTCCATCAAAAAAGTCCGTGCACGCGCCGCAAGAACCCAGTCGGAAATCGCGATTTGGCTGGAATGGCAGGACGACAGCCAGGAAACCCGGTTTTCCAATTCCGGCTTGTATTCCGATCAGGCCGCGCTGATGTTCCCGCTCGACCCGCGCCAGGAGGAACCGCCGCCGATTACCATGGGCGCGGAAGGCATGGCGGTTAATATATGGCAATGGAAAGCCGTGTTGCAGAAGGCGGGCGGTGGTTCGCCCGTCGAGGACTTGAACGCCGAGGGGTTCAGCACACTAACGTTTCAGGCGCATCAGGATGTCGCCGGGAAAGGCGTCTGGTCGAACAAGGTCTGGCAGGTGGTGTTCAAACGGTCGCTCAGAACTTCCGACGCCTACGACGCACAGTTCGAAAACATCCAGCCCATGGCAATCGCCGTCTGGAACGGCGCCAACCGGGAAACCAACGGTCAAAAAGGCATCTCCTATTGGTTTCTCTTGAAGTGGGCCTGACCTCGCTTGCCGAAAACCGGCTCGTCAATCCGTAACCGCGCCACGGGATGCGGTGGATACCAGGCGGGCGTACTTGGCCATAACGCCATCGGTATATTTGGGCGGCGGCGCCTGCCACTTTTCTTTGCGTTTGCGGATTTCCTCGTCGCTAAGCCCTGCCTGCAACAGGCGCCGCTCGATATCGATGGTAATGGAATCCCCCTCCTCCAGCAATCCGATCAAGCCTCCGGCTTGCGCTTCCGGAGCAACGTGGCCCACAACCAGCCCGTACGTTCCACCGGAGAACCGCCCGTCGGTAATCAGCCCGACTTTTTCGCCCAGTCCCTTGCCCACGATGGCCGATGTGGGCGCGAGCATTTCGCGCATCCCCGGCCCGCCCCTGGGGCCTTCGTAACGAATGACGATGATATCTCCCGGCCGGATTTGATCGGCAATGATGGCATCCAGGCACTCTTCCTCCGAATCGAAAATGCGCGCCGGACCCGTCATCGCCAAGTGCTGGACTCCGGAAATTTTGGCGACGCAACCTTCGGGCGACAAATTTCCTTTCAGGACCACCAAATGGCCCTGGGGAGATTTCGGCCGGTCGAGAGGCAGGATAACGTCTTGTCCGGCAGGAGGCGCGGCAGGCGCCTTTTCCAGGTTCTCCGCAACAGTCCGCCCGGTTACCGTGATGCAATCACCATGCAAGAGACCCCGGTCAAGCAACATCTTCATGACCTGTGGAATGCCTCCGCTACGATGCAAATCGACCGTCACATACTTTCCGGAAGGTTTGAGGTCGCAAAAATGCGGCACGCGCCGGCGGATGGTTTCAAAGTCGTCAATCGTCAGACCGACGCCCAAACTATGGGCAATCGCCAGAAGGTGCAGGACGGCATTGGTCGACCCGCCAACCGCCATGACGACGGCGATGGCATTTTCCAGGGCCTGGCGCGTCATGATATCGCGTGGCAGGATGTTTTTTTCCAGCAACCGCAAAAGAGCGCGGGCGCTTTCCTGGGTGCTGATTTCCTTTTCCTTATCCTCGTTGGACATGGTGGAACTGTAAGGCAAGCTCATGCCCAGCGCTTCGAAGGCGGAAGACATGGTGTTCGCGGTGAACATGCCGCCGCAGGAACCGAAACCGGGACAGGCGTTTTTTTCAATCGCCAGCAATTCGTCCCGGTCGATCGACCCGCCGCTGAACTGGCCAACGGCCTCGAACGCGCTGACCACGGTGAGGTCCCGCCCGTCGAGCTGGCCCGGCCTGATGGTTCCTCCGTAAACAAAAATCCCCGGAATGTTCAGCCGCCCCATCGCCATCATGGCCCCCGGCATGTTCTTGTCACAGCCGCCGACACAGAGGACGGCATCCAGGTTCTGTCCGCGGCACACCGTCTCGATCGAATCGGCAATCACCTCGCGGCTGACCAGGGAGAACTTCATCCCCTCGGTGCCCATGGAAATTCCATCGCTGATGGTGATGGTGCCGAACATCTGGGGCATTCCGCCGCCTTCCTTGATCGCCGCCGCCGCGGTGTCCGCCAGCTTGCCCAGCCCGGCATTGCACGGAGTCACGTTGCTTTGGCCGTTGGCGATACCGACAATGGGTTTGTCGAAATCCTCGTCGGTAAATCCCACGGCGCGCAACATGGAACGGTTCGGAGAACGCTTGTCCCCCTGGGTGACGATATAGCTCCGGTGATTGAGGCGCGGCTGGCCGGGTGTGCTCATTACTGGCTCCTTGAATGTTTTGACGAGGTTAAGAAATTACATCCGGCTCCCGCACAACGGTGGGTTGAACCAGGTAGCCGGGTTTTTTTTGCGGATGAACAAAAGCATAATACAACGGTTTGCTGGCAGGATTCAAGCTGACGCCATTTCCCATGAATTGGATTTCGTGCATGAAAAGAAACAGGGGACTTTTTCTGTCGCCGCTCCAGCTTTTAAAACGCGCACCTTTCGGACGGCGATTTTGCAGAAAACCCGGCAGGCGGTACACCTGCTGATGATAAACATAGTCCAGCCGGAGCAGGTCCGCACCCAGGTCGTCGTTTCCCAGATCAAACACTTCAAAAAACACCTGATAGATACGATCTAGGGAAAGTCCCCTCATAAATAAATCATTCGTCTCCATATATTGCAGGAGGCGGTCAAACAATTTCGCCGGTTCCCAGGTTTCCAGCAAACGGTCAATGGAAAACCTGAAGCGTTTCGAGTTGTAAAACCGGTCGAAAACCTCGGCGAATTTTTTAAGATAAATCACCTGGTCCGCCGACAACCCCTTGTGCGACACGACCTCGTAGGGCGGAAAGGATTGAAACCGGTATTCATGGGTTTCGATCAAATCGCGGATCGGCGCTCCGGGAAGAAATTTCAAAAATCCCAACTGCAATTCGTGCGGTCTTAATTTAACCAGGGTCGAAAAAGATTGCAGGATACCGTCGAAACTTTCATCCGGCAGACCAAAAATCAAATCGCAATGAACGTGCACCCGGTTCTCCCTGACCAGGTTTTCCACGGCTTCGAACACCCGCCGGTTGTCCTGCTTTCTCCGGATGATGGATTGCACGCCGCCGTCCACCGTTTGCACGCCGATTTCGAACTGGAACATGCCTTCCGGAACGGTTTTCAGGAAGTCGAGGATATCCGCGGTCAAAATGTCTCCCACCACTTCGAAGTGAAAGGACGTTCCGCGGAATTGCGCCAGCCACTGCATCAGGGCTTGCATCCGTTTGGGCCGGAGATTGAACGTACGGTCGATAAATTTGATCGTCCTGGCGCCGGCTTTTGCCAGGCGCTCGATTTGGCCGCGCACCTGGTCGTCGTCGAAATAACGGGCCGTTTCATCCAGGGCGGATAAGCAAAAGGAGCACCGATAGGGGCACCCTCTGGAAGTTTCCAGATAAACGATTCGGTTTTCAAGGTTTGATAAATCTTCCTCCAGGTAGGGCGGACGCCATGGCGGCAAATCCGTTCCATAAGTCCGCCAGCGGCAAAGCACGTCGGCGGCGGGGCTTTCGCCGCGTTTCCTGTAATTTAAAAATTCCACCCATTTGCTTTCTCCCTCCCCGGAGATCACCGTGTATTCCGGCGAGAAAGCCGACTCGAACGAAACCTCCGGGCCGCCGACGGCAACAGTCAACTCCGGGTTTTGCTTCTTCAGCAACTCGATCAATTGAAAACTCTGTTGCCGGTTCCAGATATAAACGCCGATCCCGACAACATCCGGTTGACGCCGCAGGATTTCCGCGGCGACCTTCCAGACGGGTTGATCGATGACAAACTCCTCGATCCAGACGTTGCCGAACCCGGCTTCCCGCGCGGCGTTTCGCAAGTAGCGCAGGCTGAGCGAAGTATGAATGAACTTCGCGTTGAGCGTCACGATGCCGATATTCATTTTCATTTGCTTTAGACGACAAGACGAGTGGAGAACAGCGGTTGAAGCGAGATAAAAAAATTAAGCCGCTCTCCTTATTTGCCGGGTCTTCCAAGCCTCCGAGCCCCATGCGTCACGGTCACGACCATAACCTCATCTTTTTGAGGATCATGACGATAAATCACACGGTAATTCCCAACGACAAGCTCTCGATGGGGTAATTGGGGATACTCCGGCAAACGATGACCTGATTCGGGAAACCGGCACAAACGCTGAGCCGATTGCCAAATTCGTTCTACTTGTTGGCGGGCATAATTTGGGGAATCGTTTGCTATATAATCGTAGATTTCTTCCAGGTCCGAGACGGATTTTTCACTCCAGATCAGTTCCGCCATTTATTCGATAATCTGTCAATTGCGTCGGTGTTGGACAAGGTGTGCCCTTTCTGAGCATCATTTTCCCCCGTTTCAATTTTTTGAAGAAGATAAAGACGATACATGACTTCTTCGGTATCCACTTCATCGGGAAGCCCATGAACAAGAGACTCCAGTTTCTTTTTAGAAATATTCATAAAAATCCCCTTTAAAAGAATGCCGGATTTTTCTGAAATAACCGCGGTTATGAAAAGACGTTCAACTTCGGGACACACATTTTGTTAACCATTATACTACGCATTTTCAACTCGAAATTAAAGAAAGATCAACGATCGGGTTTTGCAATGCGGCGCGATTATTTCTTCTGGCAGGCCTTGCAAAAGAACGTCGAGCGTCCACATTGAACGGTCCGGGCAATGGGAACGCCGCAATTGGGACAGGGCTGGTTTTCCTTTCCGTAAACGGCCAGGTGCGTTGCGAAATAACCCGCCGAACCGTCGGGATTGAAAAAGTCGCGCAAGGTGGTGCCGCCGGAGGCTATGCTTTTGCTCAGGGTGGCGCGCAGAACATCCAATAAACGTTGCCAATCCCTGAGGGTGAGCCTGCCCGCCGGGCGTTTGGGATTCATGGGAAAGGCGAAGAGCGTCTCGCAAGCATAAATGTTGCCGATACCCGCCAGCCGCCGCGAGTTCATCAGGAAGGATTTGATGGGCGCCCTGGACTTGTGCGCGGATGTTTTCAGCGCCCCGGCGGTGGTTTCGCGGTCGAAGGGGTCCATCCCCAAATGATTCAGAAGCGGATGTCCCCGGTTTTCGGGCGCCCAGAGGATACTGCCGAAACGGCGCGGGTCAATGAAATGCAGATACGTCTCCGGTTCGAACTTGAACACCGCATGGGTGTGTTTTTCGACGGGTTCCATGGAGGGACGCTGGGTGACCCGCCCGCTCATGCCAAGATGCCAGATCATGGCGCCGCCGGGCACGTGAAAAAGAAGATACTTGCCGCGCCGCGCCAAATGGCGAACCACCGCACCTTTAACTTTGGCGGCCAATATCCGGCGCGGCATCGGAAACCGCAGGTCCCGGCGGAAAAACTTGATCTTCAGCAGGGTTTTGTCTTGAACAAGCGGGATGAGAGCGCGTCTGAGAGTTTCTACTTCGGGCAGTTCCGGCAAGAGTAATTTTCTTTGCGGCCGGCGGCTAGGCAGACCCGGTGGTTTGTTTGTGCTTTTTCCCGCCTTTTGCGTGATGACCCGGCTTGCTCTTGGCGGGTTTTTTTGAAATGACCACTTTCGCGGGTCTCAACACGCGGCCATTCATGAAAAATCCCTTGGAAAACTCCTGCACAACCGTATTTTCTTCATGCTCGTCCGATTCAACCTGGCTCAACGCTTCATGCACGGCCGGGTCGAACTTTTTTCCCACGGTGGGAATCGGCTCGACTTTTTCCTTTTCCAGAAGCGCGGTGAATTGCTTGAAAATCATTTCCACCCCTTCTTTCAGGCTCCGGGCGTTGGTGTCGGGTGCGGCAAGAGCCCGTTCCAGGTTTTCGTGAATGGGAATCAGCTCCTTGATCAGTCTTTCATTGGCAAACTGCGCGAAATCGCTCTTTTCACGGAGCAAGCGTTTTTTGAAATTATCCGTTTCCGCCTGCAATCGCAGAAACCGTTCCTGCAAGCGACTCGTTTCTTCTTCCTTTTGGCGAAGCTGTTCTTCCAGGGTTGGAGCCGCCTTGCTTACGCCGGTGTCTTCCCCGGAACCATTTTCCTCAAACGAACGGTCTGCTTCCGAGTTGCCGCCATCGTCTTCCGCGGGGAAGTCCGCGGTTTTGGTCTGCTTGTTTTTTTTGAATTTCATACGATCAATCGAACTCCTTTTTATTCCGGTCCAACAAGAGCTGGGAAACGGTTTTTGCCGTATGATTCACCACGGCGATTATTTTCTTGTAATCCATCCGTTTGGGACCGAACACCGCCATGGCGCCCACGGTATCGTCGCCCAACCGGTAGTTTTGCGCGACCAGCGAGCATCCCTGGATAGCTTCGTCGTGGCTCTCCTCGCCTATGATAATGGTCATCCCGTCATGTTTCAGGCAGGTGTCGAGGAGTTTGATCAGCTTGGTTTTTTCCTCGATGGTTTTTATGATGATTTTCATTTTTTCCAAATCGGCGGAAAAGTCGGGCTGGTCGAAAAAGTTCAAAACCCCATCAACCAGAAGTTCCCCGGTCTCCTCTTCATCCGTGAACGTTTTCGACCAAAGCTCGATGGCTTTCTTCATCAACTGATTATAATGTTCCCGCTCGCTTTTTATGCGGAATGCCAATTCGCGCTGAATGGTTTTAAGAGATTTTCCGCTGAATTCCTCGTTCAGGTATTTTGAGATGGAGGTCAGTTTTTCCTGGGTTATTTCCCTTTCGATCGGAATGATTTTATGCTGTAGAATTCCCATTTCGGAAATAAAAGCGGCCAGAGCCTCGTTGGCGCCCACTTTAATAAACTCGATGTGCTTGAACAGCATTTGCGAAAAACCGGGGAGCATGACCAGGCCGGTTTGATTGGAATTTCTGGAGAGGTTTTCACAGGCGGTGGCCAGAACTTCCTCCAGAGTCGAATTCTGGATTTCGTATCCTTCCAGAATATTCGATTCATCGGGCATGGAATAGGGTTGCAAAAGCTGATCCACGAAAAACCGATAGCCCTTGTCCGTGGGAACCCGTCCGGCAGAGGTGTGGGGCTGACGCAAGTAGCCCATGTCCTCCAGGTCGGACATCACATTGCGGATGGTCGCCGGACTCAGCTTTTCAAAATGTTTTCTGGCGACGCTTCGGGAACCCACGGGTTCGCCGGTGGCAATGTAATAACTGATAATCTGCCGGAGTATGGCTTCGCTTCGTTGGTTTAATACCGCGCCTTGAGTCATGGGGCAACTCCAGGAATGATCCCTGTCATCTTAAAATAAGCTACCAATTAACGATGTTTGTTGTCAACGACCGGCAAACCGAAGGGGAACCCCCGGATTGCGGCGTCTCCCGGCGGATGAAAACAGCTTCATTCTTCCAGAATCTGCGTACCGATTCCTTTTTGGGTGAAAATTTCCAGAAGAAGCGCATGTTTGACTCTTCCATCAATAATATGGGTATGGTGGACCCCCTCGCTCAGCGCGTCGAGGCAACACCGCACCTTGGGCAACATGCCACCGGCGATCACGTTGTTCTCGATCAATGCCGTCGCCTCCGCACGGTTGAGCTTGGGCGCGTGGATGCCGTTTTCTCCCTTGACGCCTTCGATGTCGGTCATCAGCACCAGCTTTTCCGCCTTGAGCGCAGAGGCGACTTTTGATGCCACGAAATCGGCGTTGATGTTGAGCGTTTGCCCATTGTCCCCGCGGCCAATGGGGGCGATAACGGGGATGAACTCATGCTGATCCAATGTTTCGAGAATCCCCGCGTTGACCTTCCGGATTTCCCCGACCAGGCCCAGATCGATGATTTCCGGGCGCGCGGTTTCCGCGGACTGCTTGACTTTGCGGTAACGCCGGGCCTGGATAAGGTCGCCGTCTTTTCCGGTGAGACCCACCGCGTTGCCGCCGTGGCGGTTGATCAGCGAAACGATTTCCTGATTGATTTTCCCGCCCAGCACCATTTCAACGACGTCGATCGTGCTCTGGTTGGTCACCCGCTGGCCGTCAACGAATTTGGACTCGATGCCCATACTTTCCAGAATCAGGCCGATCTGCGGCCCGCCGCCGTGAACGACAACGGGATTGATGCCGATATACTTCATCATCACCACGTCAAGGGCAAAACTCTCTCGAAGATTCCCTGAAACCATGGCATGGCCGCCGTACTTGATGACAATGGTTTTTCCGTAAAACGCCTTGATGTAAGGCAGGGCTTCGAGCAGAACTTCCGCTTTTTCGATGACTTTTTTCATGACCGTTGCTAGAGGATGTAGCGGCTCAAATCCTGGTTTTCGATGATGTTCTTGAGCTTGTCGTTCACGTAAGCGGCATCGATGGCGATATTTTTTTCTTCCAGGGTGGGAGCGTCAAAAGAGACATCTTCCAGGAGTTTTTCCATAACCGTCTGCAACCGCCGCGCGCCGATGTTTTCGGTTTTGTCGTTGACGACGGCGGACATTCTGGCGATCTCCCGGACGGCGTCTTCCTTGAATTCCAGATTCACCCCCTCGGTTTTCATGAGAGCGATGTACTGCTTGATCAGGGCATTGTTGGGCTCGGTCAAAATTCTGATGAAGTCATCCATGGTGAGGGAGTCCAGCTCCACCCGAATGGGAAACCGGCCCTGAAACTCCGGGATCAAATCCGCCGGCTTGGCGGAATGGAACGCGCCGGCGGCAATGAACAGAATATGATCGGTTTTGACAATTCCATATTTGGTGTTGATCGACGATCCCTCGACAATGGGTAGCAGGTCGCGTTGCACGCCCTCGCGCGAGACATCCGGCCCCTGCATCCCCTGGCGGCCGATAATTTTGTCGATCTCGTCGATAAAAATAATTCCACCCTGCTCGGCCCGTTCCACGCTTTCCTGTACCAGATGATCCTGGTCGATCAGTTTCTGCGCCTCCTCCTGGGTCAAAATCTTGAGCGCTTCCGGAACCTTCAGCTTTTTGCTTTTCTTTTTGGGCGGCATGAGCGAACCCAGCATGTCCTTAATGTTGTTGTCCATGTCCTCCATGCCCGCGCCGGAGATAACCTCGATCATGGGCGTCATTTTTTCCTGGATCTCCACTTCGACAATGCGGTCGTCAAACCGGCCGTCCCGCAGGTAAGACCGGAATTTTTCGCGGGTATGCTGGTATTGCTCCCTGGCGGACGTATCCTGCCCCGGTTCGCTCGACGCACCCGGCCGGCTTTGCGGATGAGGCGGCAAAAGGATATCCAGCAGACGCTCCTCGGCGAACTCCCGGGCCTTTTCCCGGACCTGCAATTCTTTTTCCTCCTTGACCATGGTTTTGGTCAGTTCGACCAGGTCGCGGATCATGGATTCGACATCGCGGCCCACATAGCCCACCTCGGTATATTTCGAGGCCTCGACCTTGACGAAGGGAGATTTGGTCAGCTTGGCCAGCCGCCGGGCGATTTCCGTTTTGCCGACGCCGGTGGGGCCGATCATGAGGATGTTTTTCGGAGCCACCTCGTCGCGCAAGTTGTCCGGAAGCCGTTGCCGACGCCACCGGTTCCGCAGGGCGATGGCCACCGCCCGCTTGGCTTTCTTTTGCCCGACGATATATTTGTCAAGCGCCTTGACGATTTCCCGGGGGGTCAACGACTCCACAAAGTCAACCCTCTCCTTTTTTGCAGGCGGACCCACCGCCAGGGAGGTATCCATGGATTAAAGTTCCTCTATAACGATATTGGCGTTCGTGTAAATGCAAATGGTATGAGCGATTTTCATGGCTTCATCCACAACCCCCCGGGCCTCGATGTCCGTGTGCAGGACCAATGCCTTGGCGGCGGCGTAGGCATACATGCCGCCGGAGCCGATGCCGATGATCCCATCATCGGGCTCGATGACATCCCCGGTTCCCGAAAGCAAAAACGAGTTTTCCTGGTCCGCGACGACCAGCATGGCTTCCAGGCGGCGCAGGGCCTTGTCCATGCGCCAGTCCTTGGCAAGCTCCACCGAGGAGCGGGTGAGGTTGCCCTGAAACTTTTCCAGCTTCTCCTCGAACTTGGAAAACAAGGCAAAGGCGTCCGCCGTGGACCCGGCAAACCCGCCGATGATTTTATCATGATACATCCGCCGAATCTTTCTGGCGGTATGCTTGACGATGGTGTTGCCGAGGGTCACCTGGCCGTCGCCGGCCATGGCCACCTTGCCTTTATGCCTGACGGTGAGAATAGTGGTTCCGCGCATAATTTTTCAATCGTTCTTCTGCGCCCGGGGGTGGGCGCGGTCATAAACCTGCATGAGCCGGTCCACCGTCACGTGCGTGTATTTTTGCGTGGTGGACAGATGGGCATGGCCCAGCATTTCCTGAATGGACCGCAGGTCGGCGCCCCCCTCCAGCAAATGCGTGGCAAACGAGTGCCTGAGGGTGTGCGGAGAAACGCGGCCGGGAAAGCCCCGGGTATACCGGTCCAGGGCCTTTCTGATTCCGCGGACCGTAATACCGGTTCCCCGGTTGTTCAAGAAAAACGCCTTCGGCGGCGGGGTGAGCTTGCGCTTGCAAATCATTTGTTCACGGAAAGTCTGATACGCCTTGATCGCTTCGACGGCTTTTCGCCCCATGGGCACAAGCCGCTCCTTCTTGCCCTTTCCCAGGGCCAGCGCCATGCGGTTGTCCAGGTCCAGGTGCGTTTCCCGCACGGCCGCCAACTCGCTGATCCGCATTCCGGTGCTGTAAAACAGCTCCATAATGGCCTTGTCCCGCGCGCCAATGAATG
Organism: Nitrospinales bacterium; assembly: GCA_046757665.1. Lineage (GTDB taxonomy): Bacteria > Nitrospinota > Nitrospinia > Nitrospinales > JAJDAT01 > JBHHYO01. The sequence continues at coordinate 2,423 of JBHHYO010000029.1, read as the reverse complement.
AATCCGCCTTGGGCGAATCCAGAAGGAGAAACATATCGTCCACGGAAAGAAAAACCGGCAGTTTGTTCGCCTTTTTGGGAATGGGGAGGGTTTTGGCAAAATTGGTTTTCAGATAGCCTTCCCGGCACAGAAACTTGAAAAACGAGCTGAGCGCCGCCAGCTTCCTCCCCATACTCGCGCCGGAATAGGATTTGCCGTACAACCGGCTCATGAACGCGCGCACGGCCATCCGGTCCACATCCCGCAAATCCGCCTCCGCGTCGCCACGCCCGGACTCTTGCAAAAACACGGCAAATTGATTGAGGTCGGTACGATAACTCGCAAGAGTATGCTGAGAGGCGTTTTTCTCGACGATGAGGTAGTTTTCGAATTTATCGATATAATCCCGCAACGGCCCTTTCATTTTCCCAATGTACCGGACTACCCCTTGCAAGTCAAGCGGATGCAGGCGCGCCCGGGCAAACGCGGCAAGGCGGAACCCGGCGTTATGTAATGAGCCAGAAAAGCACGAACAACAGAATGCAGGAAATCAACACCTGCCAGACAAAACCGAAACCGGGGCCGGTGAAAAGAATCAGCACCGTGCAGGCGCAAAGGATGACAAAGGCGAGGATCAGGCGGGTTTTTTTCTTGAACGGTTTAGGCATAGCCTCTCTATTATTCTGAAACACGGCAAAAAGTAAAGACCACAGAAACGCCCTGCCCTGACAGGTTGCCGGAAAAGGCATCATCGGATCATCCTGAACGAGATAATTGTCACCCCGAGCTTGTCGAAGGGTGACGCCATGCTTCGACAAGCTCAGCATGACAAGCAACTTGCCTTTTCCGGCAACCCGCTAATCCGAACCGCCGGACAAAAAGCGAAAATTTTTTCCTCCATGCCGGCGGGCGCAAAGATACGCGAACCGGCGGGTCAGTCGATGCACCGGGTTTTCGTTGCCCGCCACCGGTTCGACGTAGATAAAACGCATCCCCGCGTCGATGGCGCCGCCGTCGGTGATATAGTTGTCGCCGATCATGCAGACCTTCGCGGGATCGTCGAGGCGCAGGGTGTCCCGCATGGCGGCCTCGAATCCCCGCCGGTCGGGCTTGGCGGCAACGCCGGTCACGATGCCGATACCGGGAAATTGTTGAAACCGGTTTTCATCCGCGTTGGTGAAAATCGCCAGTTTCAATCCCTTCTCCCGCATCAACCGAACATGGCGCACCACGGCATCGGAAAAACGGCGGGCGCCATTGTCGCATAAAGTGCCGTCGGCATCCACGAGCACCCCCTCGATTCCCGCCTGCAGAATTTTTTCCACGGGAATGTCCTCGAACCGCCGCACCGCAAACCAGGTCCGCAGACCGGCGGGACGAAACGGCAGAGCGAGAAAGCGCAGGACTTTTTTCAGCGTTAACCCATCCCGGCGTTGTGGCGTCATGGCGGACATGCAACAAGGATACAAAATTCAGAAGAAAAAATCAGGGTTCACCGGCGATTGTTGTTTCGGCCTTGCAAGAAGAATCGCCTTGACCTTTATTTTAACTATGATAATATGACTATAGTTATTTTTGGAGAAAAGCGGCATGAAAATGGGAGCGGGACAATTTAAATCAAAATGCCTCAAGCTCATGGACGATGTCCATAAATATCACGAAGAGATCATTATCACCAAGCACGGGAAACCCGTTGCGAAACTGGTTCCGATTGGAGGAAAAGCCTCCGGGTCTCTATTTGGATATTTAAAAGGCTCGGCAACCATAAAGGGCAATATCGTCAAACCCACCGGGGAGAAGTGGAACGCCGATGGCTGATCCATTACTCCTGCTGGACACCCACGTGTGGATTTGGCTCCTGACCGGCGATAAAAAACTGGCGTCATCCAAATGCCTGCCCCACATTAACGAAGCGGCAAAACATTCGGCGATCAAAGTGTCCGCAATTTCGGTGTGGGAAGTGGGAATGCTGGAGTCGAAGGGCCGGATAAAATTTTCCATGGACTGCCTGCGCTGGGTACAACAGGCATTGGAGGCTCCCGGCACTTCCCTGGCTCCGATGACTCCGGAGATTGCCGTTGAAAGTTGCCGGTTACCGGGAAATTTCCATGGCGACCCGGCGGACCGAATCATCATCGCCACGGCAAGAATACTCGGAGCCTGCCTGGTAACGGATGACAAAAAAATCCTCGCCTACGGCAAAAAACACTCCCTGAAAACCCTCACCGTGTGAAGATGAAAATCTCCCGAGTTCACTTAACCCTCCAAAGGTTTTCCCCGGAAACACCAAGCAAATAAATGGAACCACACTTTAAAGATGGCAGATCCAGTTTGTTTTTTATAAAATCATCAAGTTTTGTTTTGCCCTTCTCGTCCATAAATTCCGTAGTATAGCAGGTTGCTGAAAAAGTCCCAAACGGACGGATTAAATTGTAAAATGACCG
>JBHHYO010000028.1:0-30672 GCA_046757665.1 Nitrospinales bacterium | reverse complement strand
TACTCAAAAACAACTTTATAAAAAATACTCTAAATTACGCAATTAAGTACTAGTATTGTGCTCTTATGGCTAAGAAGATAATTGGTTTTTGGTTGGTGATGTTTGTTTTTCACGGTTGCACGGTTCGTGAGTTGGCGGTGAAATTCACGTTGCCGCTGGTCGAGGATCAGCAGGCTTCCCTTTTGGAAGAGGAGGACCCGGTTCTGGCGGAGCACGCCATCCCCGCCCAGTTAAAAATGCTGGAAGGATTTTTGAAAGCCGACGGGGCCAATGTCCGACTTCTTGACAGGTTGGCGGAAGGGTTTTGCGGATACGCCTTCAGTTTTGTGGAGGACAAGGACAAGGCCCGCGCCTCTGCTTTATACCTGCGGGGCAGGCGGTACGCCCGGCTCGCCCTGGAAAAGGACATGGGAGGCGTGACGGGACTGGACGGCAACCTGGAGGAAACGGAAAACGTTTTGCATCGTGCCACGGCCCTGCCTTCCCTTTTCTGGCTGGGGCAATGCTGGGGAGGGTGGGTGATGCTCAACCTGGATGACGTTGCGGCGCTCGCGGATGTTTCCAAGGTCGAAAAGATCATGCAACGGGTTTTGGAACTGGATCCTTCCTATCACTATGCCGGGCCTCACATGTTTCTGGGGAGTTTTTACGGTGGGCGAACCCGGCTGTTGGGCGGGAACCCGGAGAAGGCGCGCCGGCATTTTGAACAAAGCCTGGCGCTGACGGAGAACCGGTTTTTGTTGAATCAGGTCATGTATGCCCGCACCTATGCGGTCCAAACCCAGGACCGGCAGTTGTTCGAAACTCTTTTGAAAGGGGTTTTGAGCGCCCCCGCCGGTATTCTGCCCGGACAGCGCCTGGCCAACCAGGTGGCAAAAGTCAAAGCCAAAAAACTTTTGGAGTCAGCCGATGAACTGTTTTGAGTTGCGGGCCTGCCGGCGTTCTTCCCGCCGCCGGGTTTTTCTCCGGTCAACGCCGCGATTTTCCGGAACCCGGTGGTTCGGAATCGGTTGGCTTCGAGTGGCGGCGCTGGTTTTGTCCGTTTGGATTATTGCCGGGGTCTTTGCTCCGGCTCATGCGGGCGGTATCCGGATCAAATTCGCTACCCTGGCTCCCGAAGGCTCGAACTGGATGAAAGTTCTGCGGGTACTGGACAAGGAGCTGAGAGCCAAAACCGGCGGCGAGGTTTCTTTCAAGTTTTATCCGGGGGGAATTTCCGGCGATGAGAAGGACGTCATCCGGAAAATGCGGATCGGCCAGGTTCATGCCGCCGGTTTTACCGGAGTGGGGTTGGGACAGATTTTGCCCGAAGTCCGGGTCTTGGACCTGCCCTTCCTGTTTGAGAAGGATCAGGAGGTCGAATTCGTTTACCGGAAAATGGCGGATTACTTTGCCGCCAGGTTTGAAGAGAAGGGATATGTTCTGCTGGGATGGGTTCCGGTCGGGTGGATTCATTTTTTCTCCAGGCGGGAAATCCGCGGCCTCGATGACCTCAGACAAACCAAAGCCTGGATGTGGGAAGGCGACCCGCTGGTGGAAGAAGCGTACCGGGTGATCAAGGTGACGCCTTATCCGCTTTCCATCACCGATGTGCTGATGTCCCTGCAGACCGGTTTGATCGAAACCGTGTATTCCTCGCCCTTGGGCGCTCTGGCCCTGCAATGGTTCTCCAAGGTCAAGTATATGTCCCGGGTGCGTATGGGATACGGCACCGGCGGGGTGTTGATGAGCAAAAAAAAGTTCGACGCGCTTTCCGCGGAGCAACAGGCCGTTCTGAGGGATTTGAGCCGGGATTTCCTGCGCACGCTGGTCCGGGAAACCAGGCGGGATAATGAGAAGTCCATGCAGGTGATTTTGAAAAGCGGCGTCGCTTTGTCTCAAGCCCCTTCTCCCGAGGAGTTGAGGGAATTTCATCGCGCCGGCGCGGTGATCAGGGAAAACCTGACGGGGAAGCTGTTTTCTCAGAGCCTGCTGAATACGGTGCTGTCGCACCTCGCCGAAGCAAGGTGAATTTTGCTTTGCCGCCCGGTTTCGCCCTGCGGAGGAGATGCGGTCCGAAAGCGTTCGATAGCGATCGAACGAAAGTTTTAGTTTGACTGCAAAATGCTGTTTCCCTTCTGAAGAATTTTTTTTGGTTTTCAGCCGCTCCACCCCTTGCATTTTTCGGGAATTTGATGTAAAAGAACCGCAATCGTGTCTTTGGAGGCTTGGAAGGGCGTCTGCGTGTAGGCGCGCCCAGCCAGCCCGGGATGTGATGGATTTGCAGGCCGGATTTGAAAGAGGGAAGGCGCCTGCGGCCTATCCGAGAATTTTTGGATTTGGGTCTTGAAATTCTCCAGCGAAAGGAATATACTCCGGCAAAATTTCGCCGTTTGCGTTTGGTTGCTGGAGCCGGTTTGGGCTCCTCCGTTATCCTGTATGCTTTTGGGGAGATGGGTTACAGCGGTCAAAATAAAAAGCCTAGAAAAAACTTGACCAAAAGGGAATATTGTGTATAGTGTCGCTATGAAGTTTAGGGCCGAGCCCCTTTGCTTCCATCGTTAACCGAAGCTTCAGCAGCTTCAGGCCATTTAGATAACAGAAATGCCGATCACCAAGAGGGAGTTGACATGACGTTAAAACTGAAGGGTTTCAAAAGTGTCGGAAGAGAAGGGGCTATGTTGAGCGCGGCTTCCCTGCTCCTCTTAAGCTCGGCCTCGGTCGCGGCCGAAGAGAAGCCGTGGGTGGACACGCTTGCCGATAATGATCAGTTGATCACGGAAATCACCCAAACGGCCTCGCAGGCGTTTTCGGGTGAGGGGGAAATGCCCGTTGAACATCCCGAGGTTGAGGCCGCCGATCCGCTGAAAGGTGGCGCTTATTTCGGGAAACAGTTCAAGCAACGCCTGCTGGATTTGGGGGCCGTGGAGCATGGTGAGCCGAAATTCGAGGTTCTCGAGCGCAACCTGATTGCCGCGCAGGTCAAGACGTTTATTCCGCCCCTGCTCGTGCCCGCAGGTAACCCGGTTCACGCTTTCACCCTGCCGCCCGGCCTGTGGGCGCTGGCTACCTCGTTGAAGTTTACCACGATAACGCCCACTGACTTCAGGAGCAACGGTCAGCTCGATACTGAGAATTACATCAATAGGAGCGTAAACCGGTTGTTTTTCAACTTGACGCTTAAGCGCGGTTTCGACTTGAACCGCAAATTCTTGCACAGTTGGGTAGCTATCGTGAACGTCCCCTATCAGTTCTCTCAAGCCAGAGGTTCTGTACTTCTGAACAATATTAAGAAGCGAAACACGAGCGCCGGTCCCGGCAACGGATTTGCTTTCAATACGATCGTCAACAACGGTGGCACCGCCGAAGGCTTGGGCGATGTCAGTCTGTTCCTTAAAAAGAAAATATGGGATCAGGCCAACCATCCGGTTGGTCTGGCCGTGGCCGCCGGCGTCTTTTTCCCGACCGGCAGTAACGATGAGAAAGCGGGAGACGATGGACGTATCACCATCCGGTGCGAAGGTAGCATCAATCCCACGGGATTTGGTAGCCTGAAGCCTGACGGTACAGCACGTGGGGAAGCGGGCACCGGGTGTCCTCCCAGTTTCCGGGCGTTCCGTATTGGCTCGGGCCTTGGGCCGCTGGACAATTTCGACGAGAACGGCAACAAATTGTTTACTCAGAATGGCCAGCTGTTGCGACCGCCGGGTTTCAGACGCCCCGTTTTCAAGCGGTTCACCGACGACGGGCGTTTGCCCATCGGCCTGCAACCGGGTAAAGGCACCTTTTCCTACCAGGTTGCCGGTTTTCTCAGCAAACAGTTTGTGCCTGGCGATATGCCCAACTTTCTGGCGGGCACCCCGTTCGACCGTTCCGCTCTCCATATTGGTGGTATTGCGCGCTTTAATTTTGAGTCCGATGGAGTGGATGCCGGCAACACATATAAATTTGTAGCGAACTACGTCGTGCCGGTTTACAAGGATTATGTTTCGCTTCAGTTCAGCAGTATCAATATCTTGCAGAAGGCGGACTCCTATCGTGGCAATTTTGCCCTGCCGGGAAGCGCGGATTTCGTGTCCAACGTGAAAACCGGTCAGCCGCCGCCTCAAGGGTCTTTTGCGCCGGCACGCAAAACGTTCCGGCACGGCTGGACTAACCTGATTGGGCCGGGGATCGTATACTCCCCCGATCCCGTTATCAGGATGACCGCCAACGCCTTGGTCCGCGTTTCGGCGCCGTCACAGGGCCCCTCGCCGCACTTGGTGATCCTGCTTGGCACGGCGTTTGTCTTCTAATCGAGACAAGCAAAAAAGGCGGGGGAAAGTTTTTTGCAAAGAAGAAGGTTTTTTTATATAATTGATCTATTCGGATAGTGAACCCCTCCTCATTTGACCTTGCGGTCATCGAGGAGGGGTTTTCTGCTCAAGGTTGGTTAGTTGAAACCAGGGTGTGGATTTGGTTTTGAGGAAGTAACTTTATTAAAATGGGGGATTAAAATATGTTTAGTAAATCATTTCGCAAGGTATTAAAAACCATTCTGACGGGGACGGTTGTCACCATGGCTACGGTTGCGCTGACCGTTTCCACGTCGGCGGCCAAAAAGGCCAAGTACAAGGAAATCGATGTGAAAAACGGGGGGACGATTAAAGGTGTTGCCAAGTGGAAAGGCGATATTCCCACTCTTCCGAAAGTAACTGTTTTCAAGCACATGGACAAATGCGGGCAGGAGGTTTACAACCCCGCGCTACAAGTGGACAACGGCTCCAAAGGGGTTAAATTCGTCGTCGTCTACCTGAAGGGCAAAATCATGGAGGGAGCGGCTCTTCCCAAGAAAAAGATGAAACTGAAAAGAGATACGGTGTATCCCATTGGCGGTTCGTCCCAGGTTCTCCATGCCGGGAGAGATGCGGATCAGCGGCCTGACAGCCAGCTTTGCAATTTCGAGGAGCATATCTGGCCGGTAGTTCGCACCCGCCCCGTTGCCATGTACAACCTGGAAGACCTGTTGCACAACCCGCACGCTTTCACCGCGGAAGGTTCGACCCTGTTCAACTTTCCGCTTCCCGACCAGAACCGGTTGGTGAAAAAGAAAGTCAAGCGCGTCAAGGATCTGGCCCGGTATCAGTGCGACACCCATATTCACATGAACGGCTGGATGTTCGGATTTGACCATCCTTATTTTGCCGTTACGGATGCCAAGGGCGCCTACGAGATCAAACAGGTTCCCCCCGGGAAATACACCTTGGTGGGATGGCATGAGGGTTACAACATCGATCATTTCGCCGCTGACAGCCGGCCCGTTTACGACGAGCCTCATATCATCGAGAAGGAAATCGAAGTTACCGCCGGTGGAACCGTCGAGGTAAATTGGGAATTCCCGGTGCGGGATGTTAAAGTAAGCCAGGAAAAAGCGAAACGCACCGTAGCAGGTATGTAATCCAACCGGTTTCCGGCTTCGCCCTCATCGGGCGGAGCCGGAGCGGGTTCAAGCTTTTCCGACAGTCAAGCCAAAATCAAGTGAACGGCGGGTACTCCCCGATTGCTTGGTTTTGGCTTTTTGTTTAGCGGCGTTAACATGATTCCGGCGCACATCAGAATTTTTCCCAACCCAATGCCCCCGCCCTCGCCATGACTGCTAATCCCTATTCAAAGTTCGATGACCGCAAAACGCTAAATAAAACCAACCTGCCGTCAAAAAAAAATGAAAGAATTCTGCAATTCCTCGAGGAAAACCCCACCGGTCTGATTCTGGATTTGGGCTCCGGGAACTCCGCCATCAGCCATCCGCACCTGATACAACTGGATTGTTTTCGCTATGCCAATACCAACGCCCTGGGAGATGCCCTGGCGCTGCCGTTCAAAAAAGGTGTTTTCGAGGCGGTGTTTTGTCATGCCGTTTTGGAGCATGTTCCCTCACCCTTTGCGGCGAGCGAGGAAATCAAAAGAGTGTTGCGGTCCGGCGGGATTGTGGACATCAGCGTCCCGTTTTTGTTTCCTTATCATGATGTGCCGGATCATTATTTCAACATGTCGGTCAGCGGAGTGAGAACGCTTTTTGAAGATTTCCGGGAACTGGAGTCCGGCGTGTTGCTGGGTTCCGCATACGCGCTCAGGCAGATTATCGGTAATTACAAAAAAATGCTGAAAAGGGTTTACCGGGACAAGGAGACTCCATTTTGGGAGAAACTCAGAGGCAGGTTGGTGTACCGGTTTTTTTCATGGAGCATCAAATTTAACCTGGAAAAATTCAAATTCACGCCCGAGGAGGATCATGTTTTGGCGGGCGCCGTTTATTTTCGCGGCAGAAAAGTTGAAGGAGACAGGGCCGGGACAACCTGAGGGCGGAATGGTGTTCGAGCGGAATGAGAGGGTCGCTGGTTTTGCGGATGTTTATTTTCTTTTGCGGGTGAGTTCGTCTCCCTTGCCCATCAGCATTCGCACCAGGTCCTTGTGACCGCCGAGGGTGGCCATACCCAGCGCCGTGGCCCCGTTTGCGGCCTTGGCATTGACGTTGATGCCTCGATCAATCAGCAGTTGCACCATGGCGGTTTGGCCCGTCAACGCTGGCATATGAAGCGGTGTGCGGCCTGCATGGTCCCGGGCGTTGATATTGGCTCCCTTGTCGATCAGCAGTTTGGCGGCGGCGGGCCGGTTTTTCATGACGGCCCAGTGCAGGGGGGTTCTGCCCGCGTTGTCCCCGGCATTGATGTTGGCGCCTCTTCTGAGGAGCATCTCGATGACGTTGGTATGCCCCTGCATGGCCGCAAGGTGAAGGGGGCTGAGCCGGTTTTTCTCCTGAAGTGAGGCGCCGCGGTCAATCAGGAACTCGGCGACGAAACGGTTGCCTGAGCGGGCGGCCCAATCCAGAGGGGTAAGTCCGCTGTTGTCTGTCGAATTGACGTCGGCTCCTTCGGCAATCAACCGCTGAACTTCGGCTTGGTTGCCGTCGCCGGCGGCGCGGTGCAACAGGGCGATGCCGTCACTTCCCTTTTGATCCACGTTGGCTCCCTTGCGGATCAGGGTTTTCGTTACGGTCTTGAGACGCTTTTTGGAGGCCAGTTTCAGGGGGGTGACGCCGTACTTGTCCTTGGCGTCGATGCGGGCGCCCCTGGCGATGAGCAGTTCCACGATTGATTTCCGGTTTTTCCTGGAGGCCAGGTGCAGGAGCGTAAACCCGTCCCGGTCTTTGCTGTTCACGTCGACGCCCCGGTCGAGAAGCAGTTCCAGTGTTTCCTGGCGGCCCTTCAAGACCGCATGATGCGCCGGGGTAAAACCGGCCCAGTCATGGGCGTTTATGTTGGCTCCCTGGTCGATGAGAAACGCTACCATCTCCGTTTGCCCGCTGGCCGCCGCCCAGTGCAGGGGCGTGGAACCATATTTGTTTTCCACATCCACATTCATGCCCCGTTGAAGATACCATTCCGCTTCCTTCAAGTTGCCCTGCATGGCGGCCAGGTGAAGCGGCGTGTCGGCGGCCAGGCTGGGGCGCGGTTTTTCGGGTTGCTCCGTTCCACCTTTCTTCCAAAACATCAAATCCTTCAAAGAAAAGGAACAGCCGGTGGTCCCCGCCAGCACCAGCAGGCCCAATGCACAATAAAGAGGAATGGTCTTTTTCATGGAAAATATCCTGCTTCTAATGGACAAGAAAAACAATCGGAATATTCTATTATAAGCTCTTATCGGCAAAAATGGGTTCTTGCGCAAGATTTTTTTGCGATGCGCCGGAATTTTCAGGGCACTTGCCGGTATTGCAACAAAATGACGCCGGAGTCGCTGGTCTTGCATAAGGCGATTACCCGCAATTCCCGTTTGTCGGTTAGGTGCCAGATGAAGTTTTTCACATAACGGTTGAAATCCAGTTCCGCCTGGCCGAACAGAGGCGTAATTTTTCTGGTCAGCAAATCCTGGATGTTCAGGCAATCGTTGGACAGGTCCTTCGTGTTTTCTTTCCGCCGGTCAAACTCGATAGTAATATTGTTTAACGTTTGTGTTTTGGAGGAAATCAAGCCGCTCAGCTTGGCCCGCTCACCTAAAAAGGCGATATCCCGTTCCAGGCAAAATTCCGAGCCGGGTTGCGAGTCCTTGCAGTTCCGCAGTTGGTCGTTGACGCGGACGGAGTCCGCTTCTTCCGTGGACATTCCGAATTTATACCCGCCGGTCAGGGAGTTCAGGAATTTTTCCTGTTTAGGTGTGAGAATATCGCTACTACCCGGGTTTTTGGGAATCAGGTCTGAAAAACTGAGATTTGCCTGTTTTCGGGTATTTTGTCTGGGCGCGGTTTTTCGTTGTGCCGGACGGGGCCGCCTCTTTTTTCTCGTCTGGAACAAGGCCTTGCCTTTCCGTCTCAAGTTTTCTCTCAGGGTCATTTTCTGTCCGCTGATCGGAGTCCGGTAATAAAAGGTGAAGGGCTTGCGGATATTAATCTTTTTTCGCGGAATCAGGATTCGATAATTTAACGTTTCGTTTTCTTTGAGCCTGGCTCTGCGGGGGCCATGACCCACCATGGTGATTTGCCGGGGCGGTTTGGGATTGAAAGATTTTCTACCCTGGTGAAAATGAAGATCGGAGGCATCCCAGTTGAGTGTGCCGTGCTGGACGATGACATATCCTTCGATGGTGTTTTTCCGAAAATCCGGGAAAAACACGAATGAGGCAACTCCCCCTCGACTGTCCAGGGAAATCGCCCGGTTTGAATCAATGAATTTTTCGGTAGGGGTCCTGGGCTTGGATATACAGGAAACTGTGGCTAAAATCCAAAAAAGCCCCAAAAATAAAGCAACCTTGGAGGTTGCGGCGAATCGTTTCATGAATTGTCGGGCTCTCCTCTCACTTGAGCGTTGTGCGACCCGGTTGTGCCATTACATTGAAGGAAAAAGCGGCGCCGGCCGACTTTTTTTCAAAGTGTCATTATAAAGGATGCGATAGGCGAAAGGTAGTCGATTGAAAGATTGACGGCAATTTCCGGCATCTTGTCGTTACCGGTTGAATCATCGACCGTTTGGCCCGAAAACTTGAGATTTAACCTCTCTTGAGCTGGCCCGCCGCCCAAAGGGCCAGTTTCTCGCGGAAGATTTTGGCATTGTGCCGAACGTCCACCGGGAAGGACGGATGGAACAACACATTTTGGATGTTGCGCGTCAGGGGGTTGCCTGCCGCCAGCGCCCGCAATTCTGCAATCCATTGATCGCGGGCCTGTTCGCTTCGAGGGACTTTGCCGTTTTGTGGTTCGATAATGATCACGGGTTGCTGGGCGTTGCGCGGCCCCACGCCAACCAGTGCGGAGCGTTTTACCCCGGGATGCCGGTTGAAGATCGCCTCGCAGGGAAGAGTGTACAGCGTTTGTTCCGGCGTGCGGACGCAGTGGCTTTTCCGTCCGCAAAACCATAGGCGGTTATCGTTATCCAGATAGCCGATGTCGCCCATGCGGTGCCAGAAAGTTGAGCCCTGCTGGATTTTGGCCAGGGCGGTGGCGGTTTCGTGTTGAAAATATTGTTGCGTCACCCAAGGGCTCTTGACGACAATTTCACCGATTTCTCCCCGGCGCAGTTCCAGGGTCTCTTCCCAATGGGCAATGGGTTCCTCAGTGATCCGGATGATTTTGATCTCCATTCCGGGGACTGCCTGGCCGACGCAGACCCCGGCTCCCTGCTCCGTTTTTTCCCAGGTTTCCCCCAGAATTTCCCGACGGCTTATGGAAGCGACCGGGAGGGCCTCCGTGGCGCCATAGGGCGTGGCGATATCTGCATCTTGATCCAGGATGGTTTCGAATCGGCGAAGAAGGGTTCCCGGAACGGGAGCGCCGGCCATTAAAATCCTCTTGAGCGTCGGCAACCGAATGCCTTGGTCGAGGCAATACCGGCTGACCGGGTCCCACAGCGCCGGTGAGCCGAAACCGGTTGTGGCGCCGAAGCGGCTGACCGCATCGACGATTTTTCGCGGGTCCGCCGCGGCGGGCCGGGCGAAGTCCATTTCCGGAATCACGCACGTCATCCCCAGCGCCACGCTGAACAAAGCGAACAGGGGAAAGGTCGGCAGGTCGATCCCGCCTTTTTTGAAACCGAAAACGGTTTCAAGGATATCCGTCTGGCGGGCGAACATTTCGTGCGTGTAAACGACTCCCTTGGGAGGGCCGGTGCTCCCGCTGGTGAACAGAATGGCGGCCGGGTCTTCCGGCGCCGTTTTTGCCGATTCAAAATGCTCGTGCCCCATTTCCTTGACCTGCGCCAGCGTGTTGCCTCCCCAAAACCAGGCGTTGCCGACGGTGATGAAAATGCGGGCGGTTTTGAAGGGTTTGGGAAACAGGAGCCGTGCGGCGTGGGCCAGAGGAATGGCCACCATGCCGTCGGGCGCCGCGTCCCGCACACAGCCCAGGATGTTTTTCCTGCCCAGCCCGGGGTCGATGAGGACGGGGACGGCGCCGACCCGAAACAAGGCAAAGGTCAGCGCGATAAACTCCAGGCCGGGGCGCACCATCAACAAAATGCGGTGTCCCTGGGTTATGCCCGATAGAGACAGGCCGGAGGCCAGCCGATGGATTTCCCGCCGCAGACCCGCAAAACCGGTTCGACTACACCGGTTGCCGCGGGGAACAATGATGGCAGGAGTTTCAGGAATGACTTCCGCCAGTTCCTCCAATCGGTTTCCGATATTAAAATAGAGTTTGTCCATTGTTCGGCGGGATTCGGCTGATGGTCTGTTGGGTGTTCGTGGCGCCGGCATAAAATCGTTGCTCAACCGGCCAGGTCCAAAATGCCTTTAACCAGGGGAAGGGTGATCTTCTTTTTTTGCTCATACGACGCCCGGTTTATCTGGGAAACGGCGCTTTGGATCGATTGAAAATCCCGCGGAATATGGTTCAGAAGATAAGTGATGATGTTGTCGGGAATTTCGATATCCAGGTCGCGGCCCAGTTTTTTGATGATCTTTGCCGTCGTCGCATCGTCGATCGGTTTGAGTCGAGCCATGACCCCCCATTGAAACCGGGACGTGAGGTAATCCGCGATGTCCGGCAAATGGTCCGGGGGCCGATCCCCGGCAAAAACAAGGGACTTTTTCTTTTCCATCAGTGAATTGTAAACAAAGTAAAGCTTTTCCTGGGCGGCGGTGTGGCCCGAAATCTGCTCGATGTTGTCCAACAAAAAATAATCCGTGCCCAGGATTTGCTTCAACGCCTGCTCAGCCGAGTCGGCATTTCCCATGGTTTTGGCGAAATTCCCGCCATCCAGATAGAACACCTTTCGCTCCGGAAAATTTTCGGCGATGTAGTTGCCGATGGACATCAGCAGATGTGTTTTTCCCAGGCCCTTTTCGCCGGAAAGATACAGCATATTGAAAGACCGGTCGGTGCAAATACGATGGGCCATGGAAAAGGCGAACCGCGATCCTTCGGAAACGACAAAACCGGAGAAGTCGTATTTTGGATGAACGGGGAAACTCAATACCAGCTGGCGGGCCTGGAGTTGTTTTTCGGACATGCTTCACCATGCGCGTCCCGGCCCGGTGCGGTGTTCAGGACGGTCTCCCTTCCGGCGGGGTGGGGAAAAGTGGGACTATTTCGGGCCGATTACAATTTCTATGATGGTTTTCCCCAACGAGGCTTCCAGGGTCACCCGGCAAACCAGACCTTCTTTTTCATACTGCAGGGTCGTTATCTCCCGCTCGATAGTCTGGACGAGCTTCCATCCTTTGTTGACCATTTCATTTTGGTAGAAGGTGATCACTTTGTCGAGTTTGGGCCATCCGGAGAAAAACAAGTGTCCGACCTTGACCGTTCCACTGCCCGCTTCATAGATGAAGGATTTTCCACGGTTGAATTCGAAACTTTCAGGGACCGGTACGTCGGGGAATCCTGTGGGGAATTGGGGCTCTTCAACCGTGCTCAAACCTTTATCGGCGCCCGCAACCGGGGCCTGGGCGGACTCCTCCGTATCCGTGTCCAGAGTCGCGCACCCAAAAAAGACAGCGATAAACAAATAAACTGGCAAGAAGCCGGTGAGGAATCGGAGACGCTGAAACATGTTAAATCGAGTTCCTCCCTATATAGACGACCAATAATCCCAGGGCCATCAGAATGAAACCAACAGAGCGTAACGTGCCGTCCGGGATTTCCAGCAACTTCTGCGCCAATTCCTTGACTTTGGCGGGAAAGCAAAAATAAGGAATACCTTCAAAAATCATCATCAAGCCCAGCGCGGACAAAAAAAGGCTCATCATTCACCGGCTTTCAGACCGTTATGAAATTCAAGAAAACCTAGCACGAAACAGGGGTTAATTCCAGTCCTTTTATTTTTGCCGGGCCGGTCCGGGGCCGGGCAGAGCCGTCCCTTCGGCCGCCACAAGCATTTTCATTTATTCGAGTTTTGATATTGTAAATACCGGCAGGAATCATATAATAATGAAATCATAGAATCTCCATCGAATTGATATCCAATGGTTCAGCGGTTTTTCCGTTGACCGCATCGTAAAGGTTGGAAATGGATTGCAAGGCATTCAGGATAACCCTTATCGTTTTATGGTTTTCAACGCTGGGTCTGCTGAGTTTGCAAACAGGCGGAGCCGGTCTTCCTTTCGCTGAAACCGCTTATGCTTTAAGCGACAAATCGGCGCCTCTGCCGGCCGATATTTTTGTTAAAATCGCCAAAGCTTACAAACCGGGCGTGGTGGGCATCAGCACCAAGGTCAACAGTGAGGATTCGCGGTTCGGGTCTCCTCCGGGAAGAGATCGAGGCCCGATCCCCAACCCGTTTGAACAGTTTTTTGACCGGTTTGGCAGGGACCGGGAGAGACAACCCCGTCCGGGAATGGGTTCGGGAATTATCATTGATGCCGAAGGCCTTGTCCTGACCAATTTTCATGTTGTCAAGGGAGCCGATGAGATCGATATCCAACTGCAAAACGAAAAAAAATACAAAGCCAAGTTAATTGGTTCCGACGCGGAAACGGATATTGCTCTCCTCAAGCTTGTTCGCAAAGAAGGCGACACGCGGCCTTTTCAGTATTTAAAAATGGGGGATTCCGACAAGCTGGAAGTGGGTGAGTGGGTTGTCGCCATCGGCAACCCCTTTGGCCTGAGCCAAACGGTGACCGTCGGTGTGGTCAGCGCCAAGGGACGGAATATCGGGTCGGGGCGGTATGACGAGTTTATCCAGACCGACGCTTCGATCAATCCGGGAAACAGCGGCGGACCTCTGTTTAACGTGAAGGGAGAAGTGGTCGGTATTAACACCGCTATCATTTCCGGTGGCGCCGGCGGCAACGTCGGCATCGGATTCGCTATCCCGATCAACCTTGCCAAGGGCATTCTCAAGGACCTTAAGGAAAAAGGAAAAGTTACCCGCGGCTGGCTCGGAGTCATGATCCAGAAGATCACGCCGGACCTGCAAAAATCGTTTGGTTTGGCGCACAGCGAGGGAGCCTTGGTGGGCGATGTCATGCCCAACAGCCCCGCCTCCATCGCGGGGGTCAAGCGTGGTGATGTGATTGTCGAATTCGATCATCACAAGATCAAGGTGATGGATGAACTGCCCAAGGTGGTTGCGGGCACGCCGCCGGGCAAAAGCGTGGAAATCAGGGTGATCCGCGACGGAAAAGATAAAAAGCTCAATATCACTATTGACGTCCTCAAGGATGAAGAAGAAAAACTGGCGTCCCTTGGCGAGACCCTGGGCCTCCGGGTGCAGGACATCACTCCGGAACTGGCGCAATCCCTCAACTTGAAAAGCAATGAAGGCGTTCTGGTTTCGGATGTCGTCCCCGGTGACCCCGCCGGTGAAGCGGGCCTGCGCCGGGGAGATGTGATCACCGAAGTGAACCGGAAACCAGTTCATAATGCCGCGGAATTCCACAAATTTACTTCCCGGGCCAAGAAGAAAACGATTTTGTTGCTTGTGCGACGGGGAAGCACTTCTGTTTTTATCGCGATCAAATTGGATTAGGAGGTCTGGCCTTTCCCCGGATTTTTTCGATCTGTTGTGATTTTTAAAGGTTCTTGAATTTTCCTTCAGGGGGCGGCGCGGGTTGCTTTGTGCTGTTTCCCGTTTCTCTCCATCATGCCTGTCCGCAAGTTCTTGCTTGATTCCGGCCTTTGCTTTTATGCGTTGATATGCACTCTGGCCGTTCCTTTTTCCGCCTTCTGCGGGGAATTGTCCCACCACCGCAGGACGCCGGTGGTGATTGCGGTGGAAAAGGCCGCACCCGCCGTGGTGAACATCAACACCGAGGAAACCGCCTCGGCCCCGGCGAATCCGTTCAGAAATTTCGGCAGTCCTCTCTTTGACAAGTTTTTCCAGGATTTACTGCCGCGGCGAAATTCCAAAAGGCGGAGCCTCGGGTCCGGAGTCATCATCGATCCCAGAGGATACATTATCACTAACGAGCACGTGGTGGCGAGAAGCACCCGCATCAAGGTGACTCTGATCGACAAAAGGGAATTCGATGCGCAATTGATCGGCGCCGATATCAAATCCGACCTGGCGATCATCAAGATTGATTCGAAAAAACCGCTTCCTTATATCAAGATGGGGCGCTCCGACGATCTGATGATCGGGGAAACGGTGTTGGCCATCGGCAATCCCTTCGGTTTGCAACATACCGTGACCCAGGGCATCATCAGCGCCCTCAACCGCGCGGTTTCTTCGGGCAATGGCGTGGTATACAATGATTTTATCCAGGTGGACGCTTCCATCAACCCGGGCAACAGCGGCGGACCGCTGTTGAATATTGAGGGATCGCTGATCGGCATCAACTCAGCGATTTACAGGGAGGCGGAGGGTATTGGGTTTGCCATTCCCATAGACCACGCCAAGCGCATCGTCAACGATCTGATTCGCTTCGGCAAGGTGCATCGCGGCTGGCTTGGAGTGGCGGTGCAGGATATGACGGAGAATCTTCTGCAGTATTTCCGGCTGGATCGGCCCCGTGGCGTGCTTGTGGTCAAGGTGTTCGAGAACAGTCCCGCCGCAAGAGCCGGCATCAAGCGCGGAGATGTCATTCTCACCGTCGACAGGCAGAACATCGTCGGAAAGAACGGTTACCGGCAGACGCTTTCCTCCTACACCGTGGACGACTTGTTGAGCGTGGAGGTTTTGCGGAACGACAAACGGCTCAAATTCAGGATGCGCGTTTCTTCCATTCCGCAACGGCTGGCGGCGGATTTCGCCATGCACTGGCTGGGCGTCCGCGTCCGGAACATCACGCGGACACTGATTCGCCGGTACCGCCTGGGCACGGAAAAAGGCGTTGTCATTGTCGCGGTGGACCCCGCCGGCGCCGGCGGCAGAGTCGGCATCCGGCCCGGAGATGTGATCCGACAAATCAATCAGGAATCCATCAAGGACGAAAATGATTTTAACCGGGTGATCGTCCAGGTGGGAAACCGAAGCAGTGTGCTTCTCCTGGTACAACGCGGACGAAACGGGTATTACGTAACTCTGGAACCTTGAACGGTTGATGGACGGATTGACGGTGGAAAAAGACAAGCAAAAAATAGACGAACTGCGGCGGCAAATCCGGCGCCACGAAACCTTGTACTACGTTCATGACCGTCCGGAAATCTCCGACCGCGAATTCGACCGCTTGATGCAGTCACTGAAAGATTTGGAAACCCGGTACCCGCAATGGATTGCACCGGACTCGCCGACCCAGCGCGTGGGCGGCAAGGTCTCGGAAAAGTTCCGCCCCGTGACCCACAAAATCCCCATGCTCAGTATCGACAACACCTACAGCGTGGGAGAGTTGACCGACTTTCACGAACGAGTGAAAAAGAACCTCGGCTTGCAGGAGTCGGACGGAGTGGAATACGTCGTCGAGCTTAAAATCGACGGCCTGGGGGTTGCTCTGACTTATGAAGATGGCGTTCTCGTTCAGGGGGCGACCCGCGGTGACGGCAAAAGCGGCGAGGATGTCACCGCCAACCTGCGGACCCTTCGCTCCATTCCGCTGAGCATACCGGTGGAAAACGAGGCGTTTGAATCGCTCGAAGTCCGGGGCGAGGTTTACATGGAGCGGGCCGCGTTTGCCCGCTTGAACGAGCAACGGGAATCCCGGGGGGAAGCGCCGTTCGCCAACCCGCGCAACGCCGCCGCCGGCGCGGTGCGTCTGCTCGATCCTTCCATCACCGCCGCCCGCCCCCTGAAAATTTTTATCTATGGCGTGGGGTACCTGAAACAGCCGCTCTTTACCACCCATTACGAGGCGCTGAAAACGCTGAAGTCCCTCGGCTTCCGTGTGAATCCCAACATCTTCCTGTGCAAAAATTTCGAGAAGGCGCTGGCGTTGGTCAAGGCATGGGAAAGCAAAAAAAAATCCCTGCCTTACGACGTGGACGGGTTGGTGGTCAAGGTGAACTCTCTCCGCCTTCAGGAAAAACTGGGGCGCACCGCCAAACACCCGCGCTGGGCCGCGGCTTTCAAATACGAGCCGGAAGAGGCCGTGACGGACGTGCTGGACATCCGTTGCCAGGTAGGCCGCACCGGCGCCGTCACCCCCGTGGCGATTCTGAGGCCGGTTGTGATTTCCGGCTCCACCGTCAGCCGGGCGACCCTGCACAACGAAGACGAGATCAAGAAACTTGACGTGCGCCTGGGCGACACCGTCGTCGTCAAAAAAGCCGGCGAGATCATTCCCAAAGTCATCCGCGTGGTGGAGCCGTCCGGGAAAACCCGGCAAGGCAAGTTTCACATGCCCCGCAACTGCCCGGTTTGCAAAACACCCTTGGTCCGCCCGGAGGACGAAGCCGTCCGGCGTTGCGTCAACTCCTCATGTCCCGCGCAATTAAAGGAGCGGCTCCGGCATTTTGCGTCCCGCGGGGCCATGGATATCGACCATCTCGGGCCCGCCGTTATCGAACAGCTTGTGGAGAAGGGGCTCGTCAAAAATTTCTCCGATCTTTATGACTTGACGCTGGACGACCTCGTTCCGCTGGAGCGGCTGGCCGGCAAATCGGCGCAAAACCTTCTCGACGCCATCGAAAAAAGCAAGCAGGCGGGGTTGAGCCGCTTGATTTATGCCCTGGGAATCCGCCATGTGGGACAGCGCGCCGCGGTCGTTTTGGCCGACGTCTTTTCATCCCTGGACAATCTGCAAAACGCCTCCTTCGAGGACCTGGAGACCGTCATGGAAATCGGTCCGCGTATCGCCGAAAGCCTGCGCGCTTTCTTCGACCGGGAGTCCAACCGGGAGGAAATCCGGCGCCTCAAGGAAAAGGGCGTCGTCATGGCGGCCCGCAAGCAGGAATCCGGCGGCAGTCTGCAAGGCAAACAGTTCGTCCTGACCGGTACGCTGGAGCATTTCACCCGCGATGAAGCGAAGCGGAAAATCCAGAGTTTGGGCGGCAGAATCACTTCCAGCGTGTCCGGGAAAACCGATTATGTGGTGGCGGGGGCCGACCCCGGTTCCAAACTCGCCAAAGCCCGCAAACTGGAAGTGGCCGTTTTGGACGAAGCTGGCTTCCGACACCTCATCGGGGAATGACGCAAACTGATTTTCTGCTCCCGCCTTCCCATTGGGACAGGTTCTAAAGCCCGAAAGGTATTTTGCCATTGACAATGGGGGCCGGTTTTATTAGCATGGAAAATTGCTTTATCCATGCCCAAACAGATATCAGAACGCAGGTGAAAGGACGATAATGAGAAGTTTTTCCGCAAAAAAAAGTGACGTGCAAAAAAAATGGGTCCTGATTGACGCCAAGGACAAGGTCTTGGGCCGTGTGGCCGACCGGGCGGTTGCCATTGCCCGCGGCAAAACCAAACCCACCTTCACTCCCCATATGGATATGGGCGATAACGTGATCATAATCAACGCCGCGAAAGTCAGGTTGACCGGCAACAAGTGGGATAAAAAAATCTACTACCGGCACACGGGTTTCCACGGTGGTCTCAAATCCCTGACCGCCGGGGAGTTGTTGCAACGCAAACCGACGGAGCTGTTGAAAAAAGCCATTCGTGGCATGTTGCCCAAAAACCGTCTGGGCCGGGCGCTGTTGGGTAACTTTAGAATCTATGAGGCCGAAAGTCATCCTCATGCCGGACAGAATCCGGAGCAGGTCTCTCTTTAACGGGTTTCCGCAAGGGGGGTCCCCCCTCTCGGCGGTTTCGACATTCAAGAATACTGGAACTTTAATCGGGATCATTTATTTATGGAAGAAAGATTTTACGCCACGGGCAAGAGGAAAGAAGCCATCGCCAAGGTTTGGCTGACCCTTGGAGAAGGCAAGGTTACTGTAAACGGCAAGTCACTCGGCGACTATTTCCAGCGGGAAAGTTCGGAAATGATTGTTCGCCAACCTTTGGCCATAACGCAGAAGTTGGAGTCGTTTGATATCAAGGCCAGGGTCCGCGGCGGCGGTTTGTCCGGACAGGCCGGCGCTCTTCGTCTGGGGATTTCCAAAGCCCTGTTGCAAAGCGATCCCAATCTCCGCCTGCCCCTCAAGCAAGCCGGATTCCTGACTCGGGACTCGCGGGTGGTCGAGCGCAAGAAATACGGTCAGCCCGGCGCCCGAAAACGATTTCAATTTTCCAAACGATAACCTGTTACCGTCGGCTTTCAGCAGTCAGTCGTCAGTGTCGTTTTGAAGCTGAAGGCTGAGGGCGGAACAACCGATGGCAAACCGTGTTAAAGCAAGCATTGCCGGCGCGAGCGGTTATACCGGCCTGGAGCTGGTCCGCCTGTTGGCGCGGCATCCCGCGGTGGAACTTGTCACGCTGACCTCGGAAACCTACGCGGGCCGGCGGATCTCCGACGTCGCTCCTTCTTTGAAGGGCTGGGCGGACCATGAACTGGCGCCGCTGAGCCCGGACATTGCCGATTCCTGCGATATCCTGTTTCTGGCCCTGCCGCACACCGCGGCCATGGCGGACGTCCCCGTCTTCCTCGAGCATTCCTGCAAGGTGATTGACTTGAGCGCCGATTTCCGCCTGCATGACGCCGGGGTGTTCGAGGAATGGTATCATACGCCGCATCAAACGCCGGACCACCTTGCCCGGGCCGTTTACGGCTTGCCCGAACTGCATCGGGACGAAATCCGCTCGGCCAGCCTGGTGGCCAATCCGGGATGCTACCCGACGAGCGTCATTCTGGCGCTGGCGCCGTTGATGAATGCCGATTGGGTGGATTCGGGTTCCATCGTTGCCGATTCAAAATCGGGCGTTTCCGGGGCGGGCCGAAAAGCCAGCCAGTCCACCCAGTTCGCGGAATGCAATGAAGGCCTGTCCGCCTACAACCTCGCCGGCCACCGCCACACGCCGGAAATCGAGCAGGAGCTGAGCGCCCTGGCGAAACGGGAAATCCGCCTCACCTTTTCCCCGCATCTCGTGCCAATGACGCGGGGTTTGCTGAGCACCGTTTACGTCAACATGGTCCAGGACGTGGCGTTGGACGACCTGGCCGGCCGCTACCGGGAGTTTTACAAAAACGAACCGTTTGTCAGGATCCTCGATCCCGGCAAATACGCCAACACGCATTTTGTTGCTCACTCCAACTACTGCGACATCGGATTGCAGGTCGATACCCGCAACCGTAGGATCATCATCACCAGCGCCATCGACAACTTGATGAAGGGAGCGTCCGGGCAGGCGGTGCAGAATCTGAACATCATGCTGGGCATTGATGAGACAACCGCCCTGGACTTCCCCGGTATTTTCCCCTGAAAACATTATGAAGCGCGTTTTGAACAGTGTCGGTTCCGTTCCCGGATTCAAGGCGTCGGGCATCGCCTGCGGCATCAAGCCGGAAGGGCAGACGGACCTTGCCCTTGTTGTTTCCGAAAGTCCAGCCGTAGCCGCCGGGGTTTTCACGCAAAACAAGATTCAGTCTCCGTCCGTCAAGGTGACCCGGTCGAACCTGGCGAAAGCCCGGACCGTCAAGGCCGTTCTTGTGAACAGCGGCAACGCCAACGCCTGCACCGGCCCCCAGGGCCTGGAGGACTGCCGCGTCATCACCCGTTGCCTGGGGAAGGAGCTGGGTGTGCCTTCGCAAGAGATCCTTGTGGCGTCCACGGGGATCATCGGCGTGCCTTTGCCGCGGGAAAAAATAATCGGTGCGCTTCCGCAACTGGTGCGCCGGTTGTCCATGAATGGCCTGAGGCGGGCGGCCCTGGCCATCCGCACCACCGACCTGACCACCAAGACGGCCCGCGTCGAATACGGGCGGGGACGACAGAAAATCGTTGTCGGGGGAATAGCCAAAGGTTCCGGAATGATTCATCCCAACATGGCAACCATGCTGGCGTTTATCCAAAGCAACGCCGCCATCGATTCCGGCGCGTTGCGAATCGCGCTCAAGCAAGCCGTTGACGGGTCGTTCAACCGCATCACGGTGGACGGCGATTGCAGTACCAACGACAGCGTAATCTGTCTGGCCGGCGGCAGGACGGCGAATCCGCGCGTCGGCGAAAACAGCAAGGGGTTTCACGCTTTTGCGGACGCCTTGAACGAGGTTTGCCGCATTCTGGCCCGCAAGATTGTTGAGGACGGCGAGGGCGCCACCAAGTTCATCACCGTCCGCGTCGAGGGCGCGAAATCTACTCGTGCCGCCCGCAAGGTGGCGTTTTCGGTCGCCACGTCCAACCTGGTCAAAACCGCTGTCTTCGGAGAAGACCCCAACTGGGGACGCATCATCTGCGCGGTGGGCAACGCCGGAGTGCCCTTGCGGCCGGACCGGGTCGATATCTCTCTGGGCTCCATACCGCTGGTGCGAAACGGCGCGCCCGTTCCGGAAACCTCTCCGGAGCGGATAAAAAAAATCATGCGGAAAAAAACCATTCTCATCCGGATCGGCTTGAACTCCGGTAGGGAGCACGCGGAAGTGTATTCCTGCGACCTGTCCTACGACTACGTCAGGATCAACGCCGAATACGCTTCCTGAGATGAAACGCGGGCAACCCGTTGCCCGTTTGGGTCTTCACGCCTTTCCGTTTTCCTTTTATAATGACATTTTGCGACCCCTATACTAAAATTGTCGATACCGTTGTCCGCGCTTGAATTCTCCCGGTCCAACCGGCGCGTCGGCCATCTTTCGGCAACCCATTAATTTCAACAACCGGAAACCGCCTTGTCTGTTCTAACTATATTAAATTGCCTGGACCCCGTTTTGCGCCGCAAGTGCGACGCCGTTGAAAATATCGACGGTACGTTAGTTACCTTGTCGCGGGACATGACGGAAACCATGTTCGACGCTCCCGGCGGCGGTCTCGCGGCCAACCAGGTGGGCGTTTCCTCAAGGCTGATCGTGGTGGACCTGGGGATCAAAACGGATAAAAAGGAACCCATCACCATCGTCAACCCGCGGATCACCGCCATGGAAGGCGAGGTGGTCGCCGAAGAAGGTTGCCTGAGCATCCCGGAACTCTTCGCGGAGGTCAAACGCGCCCAGAGAGTCGAGTTGAAAGGGGTGAACCTTGACGGCAAGGATATCCGCCTCGAGGCGGAGGATTTTCTTGCCCGCGCCCTGCAACACGAATTGGATCATCTTGACGGCATCCTGTTCTGGGACAAGCTGGGCAAAGTGAAACGCGACATCTTGAAGCGCAAGTTCAAAAAACTGTTAAAAGAAACGGTCAACCGATGAAGATTGTTTACATGGGAACGCCCGCGTTTGCCCTGCCCACGCTCCAGGCGCTTTGCCGGTCCGGGCATCGGGTTCTCGGCGTGGTCACCCAGCCGGACCGGCCCCGGGGCCGGGGACGTGAATTGCAGGCCCCGCCGGTCAAACAGTTTGCCGTAGACGCCGGGATCAAGGTGTTCCAGCCGGCCAACGCCGGGGCTCCCGAATTTGTCGAAATACTTCGCTCCCTGGCGCCCGACTGCATCATCGTCGCCGCTTTCGGTCAAATCCTCAAACCGGCGATTGTCGATCATTGGTTTTGCATGAACTTGCACGCCTCTCTTTTGCCCAGGTACCGGGGCGCCGCGCCGATCAACCGGGCGATCATCAATGGCGATTCGGAAACGGGCATCACCACCATGAAAATGGACCGGGGACTGGACACCGGAGGCATCTTGTTGAAACAAACAATCGAGATCGGCGAATCCGATGACGCTCAAACTCTCCGCGATGCCTTGGCGGAAGCAGGGGCCTCGCTGGTACTGGAAACCCTGAGCAAGCTGGAAGATCATTCCCTCATCCCGACGCCGCAGGACCATTCGCAGGCAACCTATGCACCCAAACTGACAAAAGAAGACGGACAAATCTTCTGGGACAAGGAGGCCGGGAAAATCAGAAACCTGGTGCGCGGCCTGGTCCCCTGGCCGGGCGCGTTTACGTTTTTCAAATCCCGGCGGATCCGCGTCGTCCGGGCCGAGACGGCGCCGGGAGCGCCGGAAGACCAGGCGGGCGCCATCGCGCGCGTCTCCGATCACGGCATCGAGGTCGGCACCGCCGCCGGCCGTCTGGTGATAACGGAACTGCAACCGGAAGGCAAAAAAATCATGCGCGCCCAAGCTTTCCTCCAGGGGCACGCCATGCGGAAAGGCGACCGGTTCGACCCCTGGCCGCACTCGGAAACCACCAATGCCGCTTAGTGAATATCAATGAAACCGGCAAGGTATCGGATGACACGAACCGTTAAAAAAAACACGCGAACATGCCAAGAACTTTGATCACCGGCGGAGCAGGGTTTCTGGGATCCCACTTGTGCGATTTTCTCCTGGCCAAGGGGCATGAGGTTATCTGCATGGACAACCTGATCACCGGAGCGATGGACAATATCGCCCACATCGACAGCGAAAACTTCCGCTTCGTTCACCACAACGTCACGGAATACATCGAGGTCGAAGGCCATTTGGATTATATTCTGCATTTTGCCTCGCCGGCCAGTCCCATCGATTATCTGGAGTTTCCCATCCAGACGCTCAAAGTGGGTTCCCTGGGCACCCACAAGGCGCTGGGCCTGGCCAAGAAAAAGCAGGCGGTGTTCCTGCTGGCTTCTACTTCGGAGGTTTACGGCGATCCCCTGATGCATCCGCAGAAAGAAAGTTACTGGGGCAACGTAAACCCCGTCGGTCCCCGCGGCGTGTACGATGAAGCCAAGCGGTTTGCCGAAGCCATGACCATGGCCTATCACCGTTACCACGGCATTGAGACCCGGATCGTCCGGATTTTCAACACGTACGGACCGCGGATGCGGATCAAGGACGGCCGTGCCATCCCGAACTTTTTGCGCCAGGCTCTTTCCGGGGAAAACCTGACCGCCTATGGAGACGGCGGCCAGACACGCAGTTTCTGCTACGTTGACGATTTGGTCGAAGGCATTTACCGTCTCCTCATGTCCGACATCAACGAGCCGGTCAATATCGGCAACCCCAGCGAGTTTTCCGTCCTGGAACTTGCGGAGAAAATTTTGCAAGCAACCGGGAGCAGGAGTAAAATCGTTTTCCAACCCTTGCCGATAGACGACCCCAAGGTCCGCAAGCCGGATATCGAGAACGCCCGCCGGCTTCTGAACTGGGAACCCCGGGTGGGGTTGGAAGAAGGGCTGGCGGCAACCATTGGTTATTTCAAGCAGAAGCTCAGTGTCGAAAAAACCTGAAAACTCAAAACCGGATGATCTCCATGCCTATTCAATCAAACACTGGCCGGCGGATGAGCGTCCCCGTGAACGGCTGATCAAGCATGGCGGCGGTATGCTTTCCGATGCGCATCTTATGGGTATTCTTATCGGCTCCGGCGACCGGCGGTCGAGAAAAAACGCGGTTGACCTCAGCCGCGACGTTTTGCTGGCCTTTGGCGACTTGAGTCGATTGGACCTGGCGACGATTCACGAGCTTTGCGAAGTGCGGGGCATCGGGCTGGCGAAAGCCGCTCAAATCAAGGCGGCGCTGGAGTTGGGGAAGCGCCTGGCCGCCCAGCCCGCCAGCGACAATCAACAAATGAAATGCAGTCAGGATTTCGTTAAATTTTTTTCCCCCTTTTTGAAAAACCTGAGAAAAGAAGTTGTCAAGGCGGCCCTGCTCAACCCCAAATTAAGAATGATCAAGGAGATCACCATTTCCGAAGGCAGTCTCAACAGCAGTATCGTTCATCCGCGGGAAGTCATGATCCCGGCGATCAAGGAATCCGCCGCTTCGCTCGTGCTGATTCACAACCACCCCAGCGGCGATCCCACTCCCAGTTCCGCCGATATCGAAATTACCCACCGGTTGAGCAAGACCGGCGAGATCATCGGTATCAAACTGCTGGACCATATTATTATCGGCAACCGCGGATTCTACAGCTTCGCCGACGAGGGCCTGCTTTGAATCCGCTGGGAATAACAGGTTAACTGTTACGCCAACATGGAACGAGTCAAACAATTTCTATACGCCAGCGCGGACTTGAAGCGGCGGATCGCGGAAACGCTTTCACCGGACATTCTTCAAGCCGCGCAATGGATTCAGCGCAGTCTGGCGCAAGGCGGCAAACTGTTGCTCATGGGCAACGGCGGAAGCGCCGGAGACGCCCAGCACATCGCCGCCGAGCTGGTGGGCCGGTTCAAGGCGGAGCGCAAGGCTTTGCCCGCCATTGCCCTGACCGTCGATTCCTCGTCGCTCACGGCGCTCGGAAACGATTACGGATTTGAATACATTTTTGAGCGCCAAATCCAGGCCCTGGTCAAACCCGGCGACGTGGTGTTGGGCATCAGCACCAGCGGCAATTCCGAAAACATCATCCGCGGCCTGAAGCGGGCCAACGAACTGGACGCCGTCACCATTGCCCTGCTGGGCAATGAAGGCGGCCGCGCCAGGCAACACGCCGCCCTGGCCCTGGTGGTGCCTTCCAGCGACACCGCCCGCATTCAGGAAGCGCATATTACCATCGGACACATCATCTGCGAACTCATAGAACACGCCGTGACCCATGAAAGCGAAGTTTGAATTTTTTCTCGACAACAAAGTCCGCCCGAAAGTCCTGGTCGTCGGCGACCTGATCCTCGACGAATACATTTGGGGAAGCGTCACCCGGGTTTCTCCGGAAGCGCCCGTGCCGGTGCTGGAGTCCAAGTCGGAGAACATGGCCATGGGCGGCGCGGCCAACGCCGCCAACAACCTGGTGGCCCTCGGATGCCGCGTCTACCTCGTCGGCGCCGTCGGGCAAGACGAAAAAGGCCGCCAGCTCCTCGAGTTGATTCACGACCGCTCGATCAACGCCGACGGCATTTTCCGCTTCGCGCATCGCCCCACCACAAGCAAAATCCGCGTCATCGCCCATAACCAGCAAGTATTGCGGATCGACAAGGAAGACACCCGCCCCAACATGCAGGAAACCCAGAAAAAAATCATTCAATACATCAACAAGGTTTTGCCCGCAATGGATGGCGTCATCTGCTCCGATTACAACAAGGGAATCTGTACCGAAAAAATCATGAGCGCCCTCATGCGCCGCGCAAAGACCTGCAAAAAGCGGGTGATCGTCGATCCCAAGCGCAAAGATTTCTCCCTTTACAAGGGAGCCGGCATCATCACTCCCAACCAGAAAGAAATGGAGGAAGCGTCGCCCATCAAAATCGCCAGCCAGCCGGATATGGAGCGCACCGCGGAATACCTGATCGGACTCACCAAGGCGGAAGCCCTCCTGATGACCCGCGGCAGGAACGGCATGACCCTTTATCAGAACAACCGCAAGCCCGTCGATATCCCCACCGTCGCCCGGGAGGTGTTCGATGTCACCGGCGCGGGCGATACCGTCATCAGCGTTTTTGGCATGGCGGTTTTTTGCGGATTCAGCTTCGAGGAGGCCGCGACCCTGGCGAACATGGCCGCCGGTATCGTCGTTGGAAAAATCGGCACCGCCGTCGTCACCTTGCAGGAGATCAACGAATTCCTTCAGGAGGAAATGCTCCGCACCTCGCAACCCCTCCTCCAGCTCGACGAACTGAAAAAGCTCGTCAGCCTGGCCAAGGCCACCGGCAAAACCGTCGTGTTCACCAACGGTTGTTTCGACCTCATCCACGGCGGCCACATCGAGTTTTTGCAACGCGCCAAAAAGCTGGGCGACATCCTGGTCATCGGCCTCAACACGGACAAATCCGTGCGCGCCCTGAAAGGCGACGACCGGCCCATCAAAACCCAGGAGGAACGCGCCAATATTCTTTCCGCCCTGAAATACGTCGATTACATCACGACGTTCGACGAACTCACCCCGGAGAACCTGATTCGGGAAATCCGCCCGGACATCCTGGCCAAGGGAGACGATTACAAAATCAATGAAGTCGTCGGACGGGAAATCGTCGAAGGCTACGGCGCCCGTGTCGAACTCGTGCCTATCGTCAAGGGCCTGTCCACCACCCAGACCGTCAACAAAATCCTCGGCAAGCTCAAATAGTTTCACCCTTGGGTTTTCCCGCTACCCTGTCAGGGTGAGCCTGTCGAACCATGACAGTACCTGACCGGAAACTCTTTTGGTTTGGCGGGTTGACAAACAAGGAGGGGGCGGTGTCCGTGATTTGCCGCAAGAGGGTCAAGGCGTCTCTTTTTTCCGAGGTTTCGCCTTGGATGCAATTACCCAGTAAGAAATGCTTAGAAAAAGTACCAAGACTCCATACGTCAAAATATCCACCGTTTTTTCAGGTGAAAGAGAAAAGATCAGTATTTTCCGAATCAATGCCGCAATGGCAAGCGTTATAAATGCCTCCAGGGCAAAACTGCCACTGCGCAGGTGTTTTATTTCTTCATGGATCAGTTCAATCGCCGCCCACAGGATCAGGAGACTGCCCAATGTTGTTAAAATTCCCTCTTCTATCCTGGTGCGTCCGGAAACTAACAGATAAACATCATATCCGAACAATCCAATGGCAAAACCCGCCACCATCACCAACGCCGCCGCCAGCAGATAATTAAAGTATGAACTGATCTTTTGCAGAAAACCCAGCAAGGTTTTTTCAACGCCGGAGAGAGATAAAAAGCGGTGTATTTCCTCCTCTCGATAGGAGCTGGTCAATACATCCAGATTGATATCGATGATTTTTTCAACGGCTTCGATCCTGTCTGCCAGACTGGGATCGTCCCGGTATTGTTTCTGGATACAATTAAGGGCAAAAACACGAACATAATTAAAGGCCGCGTTCACATAATGCGTCGGCAGGCCCAATTTGACGTGAACCTCACCGATCTTATAAAGTTTCATGAAATAAGAAACGCCATAAGCGCCCTTGAACAGGTCCAGGTACCATTTCCGGATCATGCCGCGGTGCCGGGCGATCACCACGTCATCCTTCAGAAACTCCGCCGCCTGGCCAAAGTTCAAAATAAATTCATAGAACCCGTCCAGAAACTCATCGGCGCATGATTCCAACTGCGGCTCCATCTGGGACAGCAATTTCTCATCAGCCTCGGTGAAGCAATAGTGGCTCTTAATGTCGGCGCATTGTTGTTGCATTCTAAGCCCTCTGTCTCGTTTCCGCGCTCCGCGTGGGGACGAGGCCTTTTGGAGGTGGGAGAAAATCCGGTATCGCTTTTAACTCCAGCGGTTCGTTCGTGTATTTAGCTTTTCTTTTGGTTTCCTTTTTCATAAAGAGTCTTTCCCTTCCGCCAATAATAACCGGCGCCAATAATTATACCCGATACTCCACGGGGTCTTCCATGCCCGCTTCGCGGAATCCCTTCAGGCGCAGGAGGCAACTGTCGCAGGCGCCGCAGGCGCGGCCGTCCGGGTCGGGGTCGTAGCAACTGTGGGTCAGCCGGTAATCGACTCCCAGTTCCAGGCCCTTGCGGATGATTTCGGCTTTCGTGAGGCGGATCAGCGGCGTGTGGATTTTCAGCCGGGTCTTGCCCTCGACACCGGCTCTGGTAGCAAGGTTTGCCATGGTCTCGAAGGCGGCGATGTATTCCGGGCGGCAGTCGGGATAGCCGCTGTAGTCAATCGCGTTGACGCCGATGAACAGGTCGCCGATGCCCCGCACCTCGGCAAGCGCCAAGCCATAGGAAAGAAAAATGGTGTTGCGCGCGGGGACATAGGTGGCGGGGATGCCGGAGGCCATTTCCGCCGTGCCGCGTTGCTTGGGCACCTGCATGTCGCCGGTGAGGGCCGAGCCGCCAAACAAGCCGATTTTCACCACGCGATGCTCCGCCACGCCAAAGCTTCGGGACACCGCTTTGGCCTTCTGCAACTCCACGGCGTGCCGCTGGCCGTAGTCGAAACTGAGCGTCACCGGCTGGAATCCCTCGTGTTTGGCGATGGCCAGCGTGGTGGTGGAATCCACCCCGCCGCTCAGTAAAATGACCGCTTGTTTAGTCATGATGGTGAATGATCAACCTCAATCGACATTAGACGGTTTTTGGGGAAGGGTGAGGGTGAATGTGGTGCCCTCGTTCAGGGTGCTTTTGACTTCTATTTTCCCATTGTGCCGTTTAATGATCTTGTTGCAAATGGCTAATCCCATTCCCGTCCCTCCATAAGCGCTTTTTCCATGAAGCCGCTGGAAGGGTTGAAAAATTTTATCCTTGTATTTTTCGTCAAATCCAATGCCATTGTCCTCAACGCTGATTTTAAAATGACCGCTCCCGCTTGCCCGACTGGTAATGTTGATTATAGGATGGGTGTCCTTTCTGTAGTATTTAAGGGCGTTGCCGATCAAATTCTGAAACAACTGGCGCATTTGCAATGGGTCGGCATTCAGCTTAGGCAGACTGACAATATTAACGGTTGCCTTTGATTCTTCAAGCGGGGTTTCGAGGTCGATAAACACCTCGTTGACGATCTGGTTCAGGTCGATCAATTGAAAAGGTCTGGCCTTGACAGTGATCCGTGAATATTCCAGCAAACCTTCGATGAGCGCTTGCATTCGCGCGGTGGCTTTTTGCATGCGGGTTATGTAATCCAGGCTCTGGCCGTCCAGATGGGTCGATTCATCCCTCAGCCGGTCTCCGAAGATAATGACTTTGCGCAACGGCTCTTGCAAATCATGCGAGGCAATCGACGCGAACTCGTTTAAATTCTGGTTGGACTGGCTGAGTTTGCGGTTGGTCACTTCCAGGTCGGCCAATATGGTTTGCCTTTGTTCCTCAAGTTGCTTTCTCTTTTTAATATCCTCTTCGAGTTTCTTTTGGATAAACAAATAGTCCTGATTCAATTTCTTCAAGGCGCGTTGCATTTCCTTTGAACGATCGTAATCCTTGGAAACGCTTCGGGCAACAAAGAATCCCAGAATCACGAAAATAGATGCCAAAAACGCCATGAGGCCCAGCATGACATTTTTCATGAATGACACGGTTTGAGCAATCAGCGGAGAGAATTCGGCCGAATTGGCGAAGAACCCGGTCATGGCATTGTCAAGGATTTTAATCAGTTTCTCTCTGGTAATGGATCCTTTTTTGTAGTTATTCAAATCGGCCAGAGTCCGGTCTCCCAGGGCAATGTCGTTTTCGCAGAGGGTGATAGCCCGGTCGGTGTCTATCAGTTTCATCATGGAACGCTCGACGATAGTGGCTTCGTCAAGGCAGTCGAGCGGTTGCTTCTGCACTTTTTGGATCACGGATTGAATAGCGGAAATATTTTCTTGCCCAGCCTTGAAGGCATCGACTTCGGAGTGAAACTGATGATTGTATTTGACGTGTAGAAAATTGTACTGGTGGAATTTAGCCCCCTTGTAAATTTGGATTCCGCCAACAATGGCCATAGCCGAGGCAAATATGAGGATGCAAACCAGGAGATTCAACCGGTTTTGAACCGTCCATCCTTTTACCGATTCTTTTTTCAGAGAATTGTTCCGCATTTCAGGCCAGCGTTGCCGAGATGAGGGCTCAGGTGAATGCCGTCAAGGCACAACTAATTGTTATTTAATGATAAAATTTTGTTTGGATATGGCTTGATGATAGCATTGTGCGAGAGTTAAGCCAACCGATATCTTCTTCACCTCGAAATTTTGTTGCTGGCCTTTTTAGGCGAATCTGTTCACTTATCAGTCAGTTCGAATATTCGGTGGCCCGAAAAGTTGAGGGTTTGCGCCGATTATCTCGTCGAGATTTAATTTGTCCTGTCAGTGCATTCCCACATTTTTATCCTGCGGTCAAAGCGGAAAAGCTTGACTTTTTCGCAGGTTGGCCGATACTATGGAATTAGAAATTGATGACACCAGACCCCTTTTTTACGCCCATTGATATAAGAGAGCTTTGGCTCCGCGTGAGGAAGGGGTCGACCTTTTTTTATGAGCGAAAAATACGCAATTGTAATTGATGCCGGATTCTTAAAGAAAAAACTCCGCCAGAGACTCCAAAAAAAAGTAATTCAAGCCGAAGATATTGTTGGCTATTGCAACGAACTTAGAAAATCCGATGAGTTGACAAAGTTGGAGCTGTTTAGAATTTATTACTACGATTGTCCCCCTTACCAGGGGCAGAAGACGCACCCTTTTACCAAGCAGAAAAAAGATTTCGGCGCTTCCCCATCCGCCTCTCAAAATCAACGAATACTTGACAAATTGGAATTGGAGCCATCATTTGCCGTGAGGAAGGGGTGTCTGATGATGCATGGATGGAAGCTGGGTGATGCGGCTTTAAAACGGATGGAAAACGAAACTTCTCCCACAATAAGCGGAAACGACCTCATTCCCGATATGAAACAAAAACAGGTTGATATGAAGATAGGGTTGGATATTGCATGGCTATCGATAAAAAAAATCGTCGATAGGATTGTTTTGATTACCGGGGATCAGGATTTTATCCCGATCATGAAATTTTCAAGAAAAGAGGGCGTAATAATTTATCTGAATCATCTCGGACATTCGGT
>JBHHYO010000027.1:0-30791 GCA_046757665.1 Nitrospinales bacterium | reverse complement strand
ACTTCAATTAATGGCTGGCGCTGGCTTTGCCGATCTCGGCCTTTACGGTAAAACTGTTTTCGGCCACATATTCCTGGCCCGGCGAAAGTCCGTGCAGGACTTCCACCCAGCGCCCATCACTGTCGCCCAATTGCAGGGGGCGGGCTTCAAACAAGTCGCCATACTTTACGAATACAACAGACCAACCGCGCATGGATTGAATTGCTTTTACAGGAACCGCCACAGGCACGGTTCGCTCCTCTTCAACCAGTTCAACGGAAACGAACAAACCGGGACGCCAGTTTCCCTGAGGGTTGGGAATGACCGCCCGACCGCTTATGGAACGGGTGGTGTTGTTTACGATAGACCCCATGTATGTGAGCTTGCCTTGCGATTCCAGACCCAATTGTTCGGATTTTACGGTGACCGCCTGTCCGGGTTTTACGGATTTCAAGTCTTTTGCGGGGATCGTAATATTGATCCAGACGTTGGAGAGGTCTGCTATCAAATAAACTTTTTGGTTTTTCTTTACGACTTCACCCATCGTAATGTATTTCTCAATTACTGTGCCGTCGATGGGTGTTTTTAACGTGTATTGGGTAAATTTTTCTTCAGTCTCTTGTTCAAAGTTCGACTTCTTGGTGAAAAGGTTCGACACTTTCTCATAGTTTGCCAAATCCTGAATTTCGGAAGGTGATAAGCCGAGCGCCAGGAGCTTTTGGGTGGCAGTATCGACCTTAAACTCGGCGATTTCCGCGGTTTTCTGCTTTTCACTGAAGATAAACCGACTTTGGTACGAAAGCATGTCGATCATGGCTGTATAAACCGCCTTTGCGCTTTTGTACTCTTCCAGCGCTTGAAGGTAATCGGATTCCGGAGATATTTTTTTCTCAAACAGCCTTTTTTCCCGGAGGTAGGTGGCTTTGGAGCGTTTTAATTTCATGTAGGCGGGAATGAGCTGGGCTCTGCTGTCACCAAGTATCAGGCCCTTGATCTTTTGCTCGAGGTTGTCCTGGTTTTTTCCCGTTTTCAGGATTTTGATCAATTTCCGGATGTTCTCATAGACGGTTTTTTTTCTGTTCAAACTGAACTTTGCCGTTTCATAGTCTTTTTTGGCCGCCAGGTAGAGACTTTTGGCATCTGCCAGCTCTCGGCTGTCCAGGACAGCCAGGGTTTGCCCTGCCTTAACTTGATCACCCAGGTTGGCGTGCACCTCTCTCACTACCCCATCGAGCATTGGGGTAATATTTACGATTTTCTCTTCATTGAGCCTGACTTCTCCAGGCAGGGTGAGGGTATTTTTAAGAGTTACGGGTCCTGCGGTTTTGATGACGATGCCGGCATTTTTTGCGGCATCTTCGGGAATCTCCGCCCGGGCCTCTATTGAGGAAAACTGCCAGTGATAGGTTTGCCCTTTCCATTCCATGAGCACCTTGGCGTCAAACGAGTGCGGTTCTTCAACCGTCTTGTCTCCGAGAAGATATTCTCCCGCCGGGCGGAAATGAATGATGTCCACTCTGTCGAGCCGGTGAAGTTCCACGGTCAGTTTCACCCCCGCAAGCTCGACCGGCCCACCTCGGAGGCTCGAGATATAGGCTCGAAACTGAGGTGGGACGCCTTTTTCGTAGATGGTGATTTCGACTTGAATATCATCCTTTGCAAACAATCTCCCTCCGTGCGATCCTTTGGCAGGATTCGCTTGGGCAACGGGTTGCGAGGCGTCTTTCGTGAAGTTGCCGTTGTCAGATGAGTTGTTTGTATATAAAAAAAGCAACAGTGGAGCGATTGCCGCGGCAACGGAAATTGCAATGATGGATTGTTTGCGAGTCATTAGAATTTCTCCAGTATGGACGATGCCATGTTCAACGGGCCGCCGATCAGCCGCTCCATGCCCTCTGCCGGCCGAAATTTTCACTCAGCGCCGCAAGCTTCGGGTAGAGGCCAGCCTTATATAATTATAATATACGTTCGCCATCCTTACCTGAGCATTGCCGGAACATTACAATTCGGTAATGCTTGGATAAGCGAATTGTCCGTAATGGGAGTGATCTAGGCTTTTGTTGCCAGAGGTGGCGCTTCGTGATTTGCTTCGATCGGTTCGGGCTGGGCGGCAAACCATTTGTAGAACGCTGGAACAACCAGAAGGGTCAGCACGGTGGAAGTGATCAAGCCGCCGACGACCACGGTGGCCAATGGACGTTGTACTTCACTTCCCGTTCCATGTGAAAACAGCAGGGGAGCCAGGCCCAACGCGGTTGTCAGGGCAGTCATCAGTACGGGACGCACTCTCAGGCAGGCTCCCTTGACCGACGCTTCGTCTATAGGTATGCCTTCTTTGACAAGCTGGTTGAGGTAGGTTACCAGAACCATGCCGTTTTCCAGAGCGATGCCAAAAAGGGCAATGAACCCTACCGATGCCGGTACGGACAGGTTTTGCTGGGTCAGCCAAAGCCCGACTACGCCGCCGACCAGGGCCAGCGGGATGTTGAACAGAATTAACAGCGAATTTTTGAATGAATCAAAGCTCGAATATAACAAGATGAAAATAATCAGCAGGGTAATGGGTACCACCAGCGCCAGTCGTTTGTTCGCTTCCTGTTGAAGCCGGAACTGTCCGCCCCAGGTGACGAGATAGCCGGAAGGCAGTTTCACCTTGGCTTCAATGGCCCGCTGGGCTTCCTCGACAAAAGAAACGATGTCGCGGCCCGTGACATTGCATTGCACGGTGATGAACCGCTGATTGTTTTCGCGGGTGATCTGGCGGGGGCCGACGATTTCTTTAATTTGGGTGAGCTGAATGAGCGGTACGTTGATGCCGCCGGGAGCCGGAATCAGAATTTGGCCGATGGCTTCGCGCGTCATTCTGGCTTCGGGAGTAAAGCGTACCAGGATATCGAAACGCCGGATTCCCTCCAGAAGCTGGCCGGCGACTTCTCCGCCGACGGCGGCACGGATCACCTCCTGGACGTCGGCGACATTTATTCCGTAGCGGGCGACGGCCTGGCGGTCGACCCGAATGAGCAGTTGCGGCGTGCCGCTGATCTGGTCTGGCTGAACATCCGCCGCCCCTTTCACTTGTTTAACGACCGAGGCGATTTCGTCGGCTTTTTGTTTCAAAATGTCCAGGTCGTCCCCGAACAGTTTGATGGCCAGTTCCGCGCGCACGCCTTCCAGCAGTTCGTCTACGGTCATTGCAATCGGCTGGGTAAAGTTGGTGAGGACGCCCTTGATTTCTCCCAGGTCTTGACGAATGGCTTCCTGAAGGTCCTCTTGTTTGGCGAACCGCCATTCGCTTTTCGGTTTCAGCAGGATGTACATTTCAGCGTTGTTGATCGGGTCGGTATGGGCGCCCACCTCGCCGCGTCCGATGCGGGTGACGGTCCCGGTCACTTCCGGGATTTTGGTCAACCGGCGTCCTATCAGCTTGGTAATCCGTGTGCTTTCTTTTAGAGAAATGGATGGCGCCATGGTTAACCGAACGACCATGGTGCCTTCCTGAAGAGTGGGGGTGAACTCTGCCCCCAACCGGGGGAAGATGACAAGGCCGACCAACAGCAAAACCATGACCAGGCCGATGGCCATTTTGCGTTGCGCAACAAAAAAAGTTACCAATGGTCGATAAGCTTTTAACAACAAACGCAAAACTTTTCCTTCTCCGGAGTCGCTTGTGGTCTTGGGGTTCCCGGTTTTTCGCATGAGCATGTGGGACAACACCGGCGCCAGAAACAGGGCAAAGATCAACGAACCCAGCATGGCGAGGGCTACGGTATAGGCCAGGGGACGGAAGGTTTTGCCCTCGACTCCCTGCAAGGTGAATAAAGGCAGAAACACGATGATGATAATGGTTATGGCAAAGAGGATGGGGCGTCCCACTTCCACACAGGCGCGGGTGACCACGTGGATGCGCGGCTCTGCCGGATCGGCTTCGCGCAACATGCGGTCGACGTTTTCGACAATGACTATGGCGCCATCCACCATCATGCCGATGGCAATGGCCAGGCCCCCCAGGGACATGAGGTTGGCGGAAATGCCCAGATACTTCATCCATAACGTGGCGAATAGAACCGAAAAGGGGATCGCCAGCGCCACCACCACGCTGGGCCGGACGCCGCCCATGAAAGCCGTCAGAATTAAAATGACCAGTACGATTCCCTGAACTAAAGCATCCGTTACGGTGGCTACGCACGCCGCGATGAGGGTTTTTTGCTCGTAATAAGGGACCAGCTTGATTCCTTCGGGCAAAATGCGGTTGATCTCTTTAAGCCTTGCCTCCGTTTGTCCGATCACCGTGGAGGAATTTGTGCCGAACAATTTAATGACCATGCCGGCGACGACTTCTTCGATGCCGTTTCGCGTTTGCACGCCCCGGCGGACCGCGCCCCCCACTTGGACTTGGGCCAATTGTTTGAGGAAAACCGGCGTACCGTCCTCGGATTTGATGACGATATTTTCAATATCCTGGATGTTTGAAGCGAGACCGACGGAGCGGACGATATATTCCTCGGCGCCTTTTTCGATAAATTGGGCGCCCACGTTCAGATTGTTGGCGCGAATCTTGCCGATGACTTCCCTGAGGGTGACCTGGTAACGCAACAGGGCGTCGGGGTCGATGACGACGTGAAATTGTTTTTCATAGCCGCCTATGCCGAGTATTTCTGTAACTCCGGGCACGGTCTGCAGGTTGAACTTGACTATCCAGTCCTGGATCGTTCGCAGTTCTTCCAGTGAGCGTTGTCCGGTTTCATCCTCCAGATAATAAAATAAAACCAAGCCCATGCCGGTGGAGATAGGGCCCATGACGGGTTCGCCAAACCCTTGGGGAATATCCCGCCGTGCCTCTTGCAGGCGCTGGCCGACCACCTGCCGGGCAAAATAGATGTCGGTGCCGTCCTCGAAATAAATATTGACCACGGACAACCCGAAATTGGAAACGGAACGTATCAGCCGGAGGTTTGGCAGGCCGTTCATGGCCGCTTCAATGGGATAGGTTATGTATTTTTCAATATCTTCCGGCGACAGTCCCTCGGTTTCGGTGAATATTTGCACCAGGGAAGGGGAGACGTCCGGGAAGGCGTCCACGGGAAGTTGTTTATAACTGTAATAGCCTGCGGCCATGACCAGCACGGCCAGGACAACCATTAACAGACCGCTTTTCAGGGAAAACCGAATGGATTTTTCGACCACGTTAGATTTTTTCCTTTTTAATGACTATGGCCGGACTCGAAGCCACCCTTGGCCAGCTCGGCTTTCAAAGTGAATCCGCCTCGCGCTACATATTGTTGTCCCAGGGAAATTCCCGAAATTATTTCGGTGTAATCTTTGCTGGTTCTTCCAATCGTTACGGGTTCGGGCCGAAAACCCTCATCTGTTTTGACGAAGACTACAGTTTGCCCATCTATAGTTTGGAGCGCGCTCCTGGGGATCAACAGAGGAACTGAAATGTTTCCAATCGCAACTTTTCCGTTAACAAACAGTCCCGGGCGCCAAAGCCTGTCCGGATTTTGAAGAATGACACGAGCCAGGGCAGTGCGGGTTTTCTCGCCGACAAGCGATCTCACATAGAAAATCTTTCCCTTGGCGTCAGGCACTCCGGAACCGGCGGAAATCATTACGTTCAAGCCTTCGCGGATCAAGGGCAAGTCCTTTTGATAAACCTTCAGGTCAACCCATACGGAACTCAGGTCGGCGATGACGAAGGCCTTGGCATCCTGCTGGAGCACCTCTCCCAGCGTGATATGTTTTTCAATCACCGTACCCTCAATGGGTGCGCGCATCTCAACGAGTGTGACCGAGGACTCGGAGGAGTCTTCATCTTTTAATTTCGCCAGTTCTTCGTTGGTGACTCCCAGGACACGGAGGTTGCGTTCCGCCGCCTGCATAGCGGTGTCGGCTACTTTTATGGCTCGATTTTTTTCGAGCAGACTTCTTTTGATGTTGAATGAAACCTCGTCATAGGCCGCCAGATACCCCGCTTGGGCGCTTTTGTACTCGCTTTTCGCAATCAGAAATTCCGCCTGGCTGGAAATCTTTTTTTCATACAGCTTTTTCTCGCGTTTGTAAGTTTCTCTCGTCAGCAGGAAGCGGGTGTAAGTAGAAATAAGGCGGCTTCGGTTTTTGCCCATATCCAGACCCACGGTTTTCTTGAGCACCACTTCCGGGTCGGGAAACTCCTTGAGAAGTTTCAGTAACCGGAGAGTATTGTCATGGATGGTTTGTGCGCGTCTCTGGTCGGTTTCGGCGATATCGAGTTGTTGTCTGCCTTGGAAGTATTCGGTTTTGGCCCTGCCTAGCTCGGCGCTTTCCAAAATCGCCATGATTTCGCCGGCTTTGACGTGGTTTCCAAGGTTTTTTCGAACTTCAAGAACAACTCCGGACACCCGGGGGACAATATGCGCGAACCGGTCCGCATTGACTTTGATTTCTCCGGGGAGACTCACATAGGTATCTAATTTTCCAGGCCCCGCAGTTTTAACCTCAATTCCAAACTCGATCATCTCCTCGCGGCTGAGGCGGACGATTTTTTCAGCACGGCCGTCATGCCCTCCCTCTTCATCATGTTCATGTTGGTCCTCGTTCTCATCGTGTTCCTTATGATCCCTGCGATCGACTTCAACAGGGGCACTTTTCGGAGGTAGCGCCGGATTGTTTGACGCAACCAATGCGAAGACAAATCCTCCGGCCAGCAGGATTGGGGAAATTATCATGATCGATTTTTTGATGGGCATGGTTTCTCCTAATTCGACGTCGATTGAAATCTTCGTTGTCCGTTCAACGGGCCGCCGATTAGTCGCTCCACGCCCGCGACCGCTTTATGGTAGTCGGTCAGCGCGCGAACATATTGAGCCTTGGCCTGGAAAAAGGTGCGTTGGCTGTCCAATACGTTGAGGAAGGGAAATTTCCCGAAGAAATAGCCCTCGTTAATGGCGTCAAAGGCGCTTTTGGCTCCAGGGAGGACTTCATCCCTTAAGGTGACCGCCTGGGAATGGGCAAAAGCAAGCGCCTGATAAGCTTGTGCCAACGCCGTGGTCACCCGAACCTTGGTGGCTCTGCGGTTTGTTTCGGCCTTGGACACTCTGGAAGAGGCTTCCTGGATAGCCCCCTGATTGCGGTTGAAGATCATCAGTGGGATGGAAAATCCGACGATAAGGCCGTTGTCGCTTGTTTGCCCCATACGCTGGTAACCGCCCGTCAGGGTGATGTTCGGGATGGCCTTGGCTTTTTCATTGTCGACAACCGCCTCTCGCTGGGCGATTTCCGTGGCCCAGCGAGCCATATCCGGGTTGTTTGATACGCGATGATTCAGGGACTCCAGGGAAGGGATTGGCGAGATGGACGAGAGATTCCCTCGTGCCGATTTAAATCGAGGAGTAGTGCTCCCCCAGGTGGACGCCAGCCTTTTGCGGGCCGCCTTCAATTCCCGCTGGGCGCGTTGCCGCTCGATGCGAGTGGATGAAAGGGCGACTTGAGCCCTGGTTTTTTCAATGGGCGAAACCTTTCCCGCCTTTACCCGTTCGGAAACAGCTTGGTGAACCCGTCCCGCGAGACGCACCAAATCCTGCATGAGCTGAAGTTGCTGTTGGGCGCCCAGGACGTCGGCGAACGCTTGGGCTACCTGGGTAAGGACATCCATGCGCTTGGTTTCGTAATCCCATTGCGCCAGGTCTTTTGAAAACGAAGCGACGCGGACTCGCTTGGCTCTTTTGCCGCCGAGCAGGATGACCTGGCTCAAGGCTATGGTGGTTTGCGACTGCCGGAAACCGCTGAATGCCCTCTGCCCGGCAAAATTTTCATTCGTCGCGTCAAGCGTTGGGTTGGGCAGGAGGCCGGCTTGGATGATGTTTGCCTCTCGTGCGCGGATTTCCTGGTCAAACGCCTGCAACTCCGGATTTTTGACCAATGCCAGGGCAACAGCTTCGCGCAGGGTGATGGGTTCGGTGGATTCCATATTGCGCAAAGTAATTTGTCCGGCGGAGTCTTTTGGGATTTCAACTATGGGATTTTGAGCGGCCTCCACAAAACCAGGAATTGGTGTCAAGGCCGAGAAAATCAAGCTGAATGTCGTGATAAGTCTAATGATTCTCTTCATGATAATAACCTTCAATAAATATACGTATTCTGTTTTTGCCGTAAGCGGCCGATGTGCACACTGGTAAAAAAAGCGCATAAAATTAAAGTTGTCCTATGATTACAATATGCGTTCGCCATCCTTACCGAAGCATTGTCGGAACATTACAATTCGGTAATGATTGGACGGGCGGATTACTTGTAAAGGGTTTAAAAACCTGGAACCAGGGCCGCCGGCGATTGTGAATCTGGAAAATTAAATCAGAAGAGGAGGAGCTCGTTGCGAACGAGAGCCGAAGAGGTTTAACGCCTCAGGGACTGAAACCTCAAACATGGAAGAGTAAAAAATCGGGGGTTGAGGAATTTTAAAAAAGATGAAATTGACAAGTTGCTTGGAAGCAAAATCGAATTTGATGGGAGGTGCGTTGGTGGAGTGAGTATAAAACTCCGAATCATCCGAGTCGTGTTCGGGCAAGGAATGGGATTGATGAAACGGCTCATCCAGATTCGGATTCGATGGATGGAATCGGGCTAAATGGGCCAAGCCTTCCATAACTTCTGAATGAAAGTGCCCCTGGTGCACATGCAACTGCAACTGCCCCGGGTGGCCGTGTGCGCTGTAAGGGTGGAAATGATAAAAGGGGAACAGCAAAAACGGTACAATTAACGCCGCAAACAAGCCCCTGACAGATGTTGGCGTTTTTTTGATAAATTTTGCGATCATTTTTAGTTTAACGGCAAATTGAATAGCTTGTCGGATAAATTTTTCAATTTATTTGATATCGGCTTGTTTGCGATCTTGTGGCTCAAACGTCAAATTTGCAACGGTTTCTCGTTTGCCTTTGAAATAAGCAATCATTGTACCAAACAATTTTAGGTATCACTTTTTTAGGGTCGGTGATGGCCTAAATATTGTTTGCGGTTCCCGGCTTCTTCGTCACGATAAACCCGGATTGTAACTTGTTGAATTGCCTTATTATAGGAGAAATCCAAAGCTTGTGCAACAGACTTTTGCCGCAATCCCCAAATTCTTGTTTTGCTGTTTTTGAAGATTCCGCTTATTGCGCTTCGGCGGATTTTGGCGCGGACCTGGCGCAACGGAACCCGGTATCCGCCAGGCGCATGGCGGGCGGGGCAGAGTTACGGTGCGGCAACATGACAAATTCCTTCATGAATCCGTGCCGCCTTTTGTAAAACGAACCACCACGGATAACTTTCAAGTTTTTGCCGAAATTTTTATCCGCGTATTGTGAGCCAGGGTAGGGTGCGTAAGAACTGGCGGTCCATTCAGAGACATTGCCGTTCATGTCGTACACGGCGAACGGGCTTTTATCTTTTTCGAAACTGCCGACCGGCCGGACGGTTTTCCCAAAATTCGCGTTATTTTCGTGAAACTCATTTCCCCAGGTAAACAAACGTTCATCATGTCCCCGCGCCGCTTTTTCCCATTCAAACTCTGTTGGCAAACGCTTGCCCGCCCACAGGCAATAGGCATCCGCCTCGTACCAGTTGACGCCGCGCATTGGCTCCGAAGGCCTGCCGCCCTGATATCTGGCTTGCGGTTTGAATTGCATGAACTGTTGATACGTCACTTCGTGGGCATCAATATAAAAGGCCTCGACGGAATAGCTTTGCAGAGGCTGGGCATTGCCGTTGGCGGCGGAGTCGGGCAAAAATTGCGGAAGGTTCTTCGTCGAAACCATCCCCAGCCGAAACTCACCCGCCGGAATCAAAACCATGTCCGCCAGCCGATCTCCGCAGGCGGAGAGAATGAGCATCAAAACGACGAACTGAAAGAAATACTTCAATGAAGCGACGCTTTTTCCGCGAGCATGTTTTTCGGAGACGGAAAAAACCGACTGCCGTCAGGCTGCGAAACATATTCGATGGTTAAACAAGCGGCATCCTGGCGCGTACACATGATCGAGGCGCAATCGGATTCTGCACGTTTGCAGTAGTAATTGATAATTTTCATCTTGACGTAGCGGTGATCCGAGGTCCGCACTACATAGACGTTTTTTTTCGACTCAATGTTGTGAGTTCGCGTCCGATAGTTATACCAATCGCTGATGGCTTTGTTGGTTACATTGCCCCAGGCTTTGGCATCTTGAACATAGCCGCTTTCCGGAGCTTCCGTCACCGAATCGAAATCGACCGGGCCGAGATTGATGATGCCGACAGTGCCTTGTGGATTGGTGAGGCCGCTGTTGCTGACGATTTTGGTGCGGGAAAATCCAAGATCCCATTTGAACTCGTTCAATTTCTCCTTGTGCCTTTCCAGGTTGGCGACCCGATGGGTTTCGCCCGTTGTGAGGGCCACCAGCGTCCATGCGTCGCGGTCCTTGGCGTCGATTTTCATGATGGGATGGGTGGTTCGGTACTTTTCCACCTTCTTGGGCGGAAGAGCGACATTTTCGAAATCACCAATGTTATTTGCCATGTAATTGATGGAGCTTTGAAACAAAAACGTGGCAAATAACAGTATGGCAAAGACTTTGAGCATCTGGTTCATAACGATAGTTTAGCATAAGGTTTTAACCGGGTTTGGTTTTACTTTTGAGTTTTTTTTTCTTCCCTGCGGTTTTCATCTTGGCGGTTTTTTCCCCGGTTTTATTGACCGTGGATTTTGTTGCGGTCTTGCCCGATTTTTTGGTTTTAGGTTTGTGGCTTTTTTTTGTCTTTTTCGTCCGAACAGCGGATTTTTTGGGTGACTCGATTTTAGAAAGATCGGTTTCCGAAAAATCGGCTCCCTTGGTAATGGCCGTGTTGATATTGGCCCCGGCCATTTTGGCATTTTTGAAAATACCCAGGCTGAGGTCCGCCCCGGAAAAATCCAAACCCGTCAGGTCGGCTTCCGAAAAATCCACGCCGCTGAAATCCGCATCCTCGACCTTGGTTCTCAAAAGGAAAGGCCAACGCTTAAAAGTAAAATAAGCGCCGCCCAGAATCGCTTTGTTCAGGTTGGCGCCCATCAAATTTGCTTTTCTGAGGTCTGCTCCCCGGAGATCGGATTCCGTAAGGTTGGTCCCGCTCAGGTTGGCGCCCGCCAAGCTTGCTCCCCGCAGATTGGCGCGGCTCAAGTTGGAAATGGTGAGATTCGCCTCGTGGAAATCAATTTCCGATAAATCGAGACCGGATAAATCCAGCCCGGTCAAGCTGGCATTATCTTCGGCGTCGGCTATTTTATCGAGCAGTTCTTTGCGTGTATGATGGACCATGTGGATTTACCCGCGGGGCTTTGGTCTTTCATGAGCCGCTTGCCCCGTTTTTTCCGGAAGAAAACTTCAAGTTTTGGTTGTTGGACGATGGCCCTTTCACAGAGCGGAAAAAACATTTGCCGGGGAAGTGATGCAAGGTCCAACCGTTCGTTTGAAAACCGATCTTTCGTTTTTACCAGGATAAATTATAGGTTATAATAAACACCTTGAGCAAACTAATTGAGATGTTTTCCGTCTCTCCGATTTTGCAAAAGAAGGTTTGGTTTCCGTTGTCATTCCCACCCAAACCAAATGACCGGACAAAGATTTGCGCTTCCCATCACGTTTCCTGATCGCCTCTAATAACCCGACGGCGGCATGATTAAAATTTACGACGTTTACAAAACGTATGGAGGAAATTCCCCGGCTTTAGTTGATGTCTCCATGGATATCAAGGCGGGGGAGTTTGTTTTTCTGACCGGGCCCAGCGGCGCCGGCAAGTCCACCCTGTTGAAAATCCTGTATCTATGGGAAAAATTCGACCGGGGGCAGATCATTGTTCACGGTATTAATATCCTCAAAATCAAGGAAAAAAACCTC
Organism: Nitrospinales bacterium; assembly: GCA_046757665.1. GTDB lineage: Bacteria > Nitrospinota > Nitrospinia > Nitrospinales > JAJDAT01 > JBHHYO01. Next base: position 18,951 of record JBHHYO010000027.1, on the reverse strand, counting down.
TATGCCCTGAGGCGGAAAATCGGCGTCGTGTTTCAGGATTACAAATTGCTTTCCCACAAAACCGTTTTTGAAAATGTCGCTTTCGCCCAGGAAATCCTGGAAACTCCACCGGATTCCATTCGCTACAAAACATGGGAAGCGCTTAAAAAAGTGGGATTGACCCACAAGAAAGACTCCTATCCACTGGAGCTTTCCGGCGGCGAGCAACAGCGCGTTGCCATTGCCAGGGCGATGGTCAATTCGCCGGCGATTCTCCTGGCTGACGAACCGACCGGAAACCTGGACCCCACTATTGCCATTGAAATCCTCCGAATGTTTGAAAAGGCCAACCAACAAGGTACGACGGTTATTTTTGCCACCCACAGCCGGGAAATGCTGGACGCCGGGAACCATCGGGTCGTCGGCCTCAACCGAGGAAGAGTGGTGACATCGTGAATCAAACATTGCAATTTTTTCTTAGAGCCGTCCGGAGCACCTCCTCAAATATCCGTTCCAACCGGGAAACCAGCCTGGTCTCGGTTGCCACGATTACCGCGGCGTTTTCCATATTGGGATTGTTTCTTCTGGTTCTTGTCAACCTCAACGTCTTGTTGACGACCTGGAACCGCCAGGTGCAACTTGTTATTTATTTGCAGGATAATCTCTCCAAGGCGGATCGAACGCGCCTCGAAAACCTGATTGCCGAAAACCCGGATATAGAGTCCAGTACCTTTGTGTCCCGGAAAATGGCTTGGGACAAATTTAAAAAGACCTTTTCCGGCAAGGCCGAAATTTTACAGAGCCTGGAATTTAATCCGCTTCCGGCCTCGTTCAACCTGCAGTTCAAAAATTCCTCCGATCGCCTGGAGTCCATCCGCCGGTTCGCCGCGGTACTTGAGAAGCAAAGCGGCGTCGAATCGCTGGAGTACGGCGAAAAGTGGATCTCCAGATTTGAAACATTTATGGTTTTCATGCGCTTGTTTCTTTTCGCCGTCGGCGGACTGTTGAGCCTGGGGTTAGTGCTGATTGTTTCCAATACCATCAAATTATCCATTTATTCCCGAAAAGATGAAATTGAGTTGATGTACCTTATTGGCGCCCGGCCGAGTTTCATCAAAGTGCCCTTTCTGATAGAAGGGGCAATCCAGGGTCTCCTGGGCGCCTTGATGGCCGTCATCATGGTCAAGTGCATTCACCTGTACATGAAATTCCAGTTTGAGGAAACGATCCATTCCCTTCTGAAAGGGTTGAGCGTCCAGTTTATTTCCTTTCCCCTGGTTGTCCTCATGATTTTTACAAGCATGTTCATCGGCTGGCTGGGAAGCCTGCTGGCCGTCAACCAGTTTGTGATTTCCGAGGTGAAAAAATGAAACACGCCCTCCTCCTCGCGATATGGGTTCTCCTCGGGCTTTCAGGCTTTCATGACCCCGCGGCGGCCAGGGAAAAATCCATTGAGGAAATCACCATTTTGCTCGAGGATGAAAAACGCGAACTCCAGCGGTTAAAGGAGCGCATTGAAAAACAAAACCGGAGAATCTCCTCCGCCGGCAAAAGAGAAGTATCGTTACTGCGAACCCTGAACCGCATGGAAACCCAGGTGAAATTGAAAGAACGGGAACTGGAAATTTATAAATGGAACATTGAAATCAATAAAAGGAAAGTTATAAAATTGACCCGGAACATAACCAAGGCTCAAAATTCCCTGTCCAGGCAAAAATCCGTCCTGGCCAAATGGTTGCGAATCATCTACAAAGACGGCGGTCTGTATCCCGTCAAGGTTTTGTTCTCGGCGGACAGCGTGACCGACATGGTTCGGCGCATGAAATATATGGAAGTGGTGACCGAGTACGATACGGCCCTCTTCCGGCAATACGCGGACAAACTTGAAAACCTGAATAAAGAAAAAGAAACCCTTTTGGACGTGCGATCCGAACTCCTGCGTCTGCAAAAGGATGCCGCAAAGAAAAAAAGTGAAATTAAACCCCGGCGCTTGGCGAAAATAAAATTTCTGCGCCGGCTTAAAAAAGACAAAGTCCTGTTCGTCAAGGCCCAGAAGGAATATACCCAGCGTTCCAGCGCGTTGAAGGATCTGATCCTGCGGCTGGAAAAAAAACGGAAACACGGGGAAAACCTGAATTTCGCCGACCACAAGGGGCGGCTCGACCTGCCGGTCGATGGAAAAATCCTCAACCGCTTTGGCCGAAAAAAAGACAAGCAATACGATGTGTACATTGTTCATAATGGAATAAATATCCGGACGAACAAAGGCACCCCGGTGCGGGTGGTTTATTCCGGAAAAGTTTTATATATTGGTTCCCTGGCCGGCTATGGAAACCTTGTCATCATCGGCCATGGAGAAAATTATCATTCCGTCTACGGTCATATGGGCCGGATTTTCACCAAAGTCGGGAAAAACGTGCGCCGGGGCCAAATCCTGGGAAAATCCGGAGACTCCGGGTCGATCATCGGCGCGGCGCTTTATTTTGAACTGCGCCATAACGGCAAAGCCATTGATCCCGCCACTTGGTTTCGGTTGGCGAAAAATTAGCCGGAAGGCTGGATCGCCACGCCGCTGGCCGCGGCTTGCGAGGACACCAGGGCGGCGAAGAATCTCAGGTTATGCAAAAGTTCTTTATGAAATTCCCGGTAATTTGACAGTGCATTTCTTGTCTTTGGGTGTTTTCAATCGATATTTATAAGCAGTAGTGTCCGGGGAAAATTAAAAGCTTCATTGAAAATATGAGGCTTAGTTAGGCTCTTTTTTTAACCGGACAGCATAAAGGAACCCTTTAAACGGCTATAAACGCCCTTTCCACAATGAAAAGGGATTCTCAAATGATTCCAGAAAAGCTTTTCAGGAATTGAGATCAGGGTTTCCCCGGACAGCATGGATCGCAAAAAGCTAACTTATTGAAAAATAAAGAAGTTGATTTCTTTGAAAACACTATAACAACGAGATCAAGAATTTCCCCGGACAGTAGTGATTTATAAGATATAATAATCTTGTTTGAGACTTTTCTAGGAGATACGGCATTGAGTATTCACAATACGATCCAAAAAATATTTCATCCGACGGTCCTTTACCGGGGCCTTGTCCTCCGGGTTTGCCTGGCCTTTTTGGTCTTAATCGTGGCAAGCCCCGTAGCGTTCGCCAGAGATTCCGGCCTCGATCATCTGGGCAAAAAAGCGGACACTTACCAGAAACTGAAAGTGTTCTCGGAGATCATCTCCCTCTTGGAGGAAAACTACGTCAAGGAGGTCGATCCCGACGAATTAATCAATGGAGCCATCCGCGGAATGCTCAAAACCCTGGACCCGCATACCACGTATTTGACGCCGGATTCCTACAAGGAAATGCGAGTGGAAACCTCCGGAAAATTCGGCGGCCTGGGCATCGAAATCAGCATCCGTGACGGCATGTTGACCGTCGTCAGCCCCATCGAAGACACTCCCGCCTATAAAGCAGGAATCAAGCCGGGCGACAGAATCATCCAGATCGAGGACGACTCGACCCTGGACATGAGCCTGCCCGATGCCGTCGACAAGCTCCGGGGCAAGCCGGGCGATCCCGTAAACATAATGGTTTTCCGGGAAAGCTTTTCCGATCCGAAAGTGTTTACCATCGTCCGGGCGATCATCAAGGTCAAGGGCGTCAAGCATAAGGTGTACAATAAAAATGTCGGCTACATCAAAATCCGCAGTTTCGCAAAAACCACCAGCAACGATCTGGACGCGGCTTTGAGAAAGTTGAAGCAACAGGGAATTTCAAAACTCATTCTCGACCTGCGCAACAATCCCGGCGGCTTGCTCAACCAGGCGGTGGAAGTGACGGATCGTTTTCTGGGAAACGAAAATCTGATCGTCTACACCAGCGGCCGGAATGAAGACCAGAACACGCGGTTCACCACCCATCCCAAACTGGGATATATGAAAGTCGATTATCCGATGATCATCCTGGTCAACGGCGGTAGCGCCAGCGCGTCCGAGATCGTCGCCGGCGCCCTCCAGGACCTGGGACGAGCCGTTGTCCTCGGCACCCAAACCTTCGGCAAGGGATCGGTGCAAACCATCATGCCGCTCAGCGACGGGTCCGCCCTGCGCCTGACCACCGCCCGCTATTACACGCCCAGCGGCAAGGTGATCCAGGAAAACGGCATCAAGCCCGATATCGTGGTGGAACAGCCCCTGCGCCTGGCCGAGTCTAAAAAAGAGGAGGAAATCAAGGAAAATAAGGAAAAAGAAAAAATCCGCAAGTTCCTCCGCGAAAAAGACCTGAAAAAACACCTGAAGGGCAAAACGCCGAATAACGAAGACCCGGAAGAAGAAACCGAAGAAGAGCAGGCCGCCGAACTGGAAAAAGAACTGCGGGAAGACGCGCAGTTGCGGGAGGCCGTGGCTCTGCTCACCGGGTGGGAAGTCATGAGCAAAAATATACGCTGACCGCAAACACCTTTTCCCAGTTTCACGACGAGAGACTTCGGGCCTGTACGGCTGAACTCCCTTCTGTCTGTTCAAGCTCTCCTTTCTTTCCGCGGGCGTTGCCCGTTTTTATGGGACCGGGGTCCCCGTTCTTCTATGCTGGTCTTGGGAATCGAAACCTCCTGCGATGAAACCGCCGCCGCCGTTTTACGGAACGGCGGCGATCTTCTTGCCAACGTCATCGCCAGCCAGGATGCCATCCACGCCAAATACGGCGGCGTCGTGCCCGAACTGGCGGGACGCTCCCATGTCGAACGCATCCACGTCGTCGTTCAGCAGGCCTTGACGGAAGCCCGGGTGCGTTTGCCGGATATCGACCTCATCGCCGTTACCGCCGGGCCGGGCCTGGTGGTTTCGCTTCTCGTCGGACTCAACGCCGCCAAGGCCATCGCCTTCAGCCTGAAAAAACCCATCATCGGCATCAACCATCTGGAAGGGCACCTGCTGTCCATTTTCCTGCAAGAGACGGTGGCCTTTCCTTACCTGGCCCTTGCCGTTTCCGGCGGCCATACCGACCTGTACCGCGTCGACGATTTCGGCAGTTACAAAACGCTCGGCAGGACGCGCGACGACGCCGCCGGAGAATCGTTCGACAAAGTGGCGAAAATGTTGAACCTGGGCTACCCCGGCGGCCCCCTGATCGAAAAAGCCGCGCGCTCGGGCAACCCCGGCGCCCACAAATTTCCCCGCGCCTTTCTGGAAAACGGCTCCCTCGACTTCAGTTTCAGCGGATTAAAAACCTCCGTCCGCCGGGTATTGCAGACCCGCCGCGAGGGCGGAGCGTCCGGCCTGTCCGATGCCGATATCGCCGCCTGCTTTCAGGAAGCCGTCGTTGACGTCCTGGTGGCAAAACTCGTCGCCGCCTGCAAGCAAGAGACCGTCAGGCGCGCCGTGGTGGCCGGCGGTGTCGCCGCCAATGGCCGCCTGCGCCGGCAGGTGGAAACCGCCGCGCAAGAAAACGGCATCCGGGTTTATTTCCCCAAACCCGTGTTCTGCACCGACAACGCCGCCATGATCGCCTGCGCCGGATACCACCACTATCGGCAAAACAAGGCCCATGCCGACGACTGTTTCACCCTCGACGCCCATCCCAACCTGCCCCTGGGCAAATAATTTCCCTTCCCTGACCGATTGACAGGGCGCTTGCCTGTTTCAAAACGAGTTGTTTTCATTTCATACCTGACCCGGCCGGTTTTTGCAGAAAAAAATTTTTTTAAAAACGAGGAACGAAATAGTCGAAACGTCAGCCTGTAAAACCACCAACCCCTTGTTATGCAACCGGTTCTCCAGCGCTTCCGTCAGGTAAAAAATGACCGGATTTCGCGGAAAAACCATGCTGGAAAAAGGTTTAAATATTTATACTTAACTTAATGGTATTAAAAGATATTTTTGTTTCATATTTTCCCATGCCGAACCCCGCGTTTTGAAGATTAAAATTTACAATGCCGAAATTCACCACGGAGGCACAGAGACACAGAGAAAACCCAAATTCCCGGCGGCGAGGAACAAAGGAATTGCAGGTTTTTTTTCCAGTCTCCGGCCTCCCGCCTCCCGTCTCCGGTTTTTTGTCCCCCATATATAGCGCACCGTGCAGGTATGCGCCGGCGCAAGTTCTTTTGACTTGGGTGGTTGAAGAACCAAAAGGGGGAGGGTTGTCCGGTTTTGGCCGGAAAGTTGCGGATACGCGACCGGCCTGTTAACCGGTAATTGGCAGGTTGCTTAAGCCCTTCGACAGGCTTGGGACAGGCTCTGTCGAAGGGCAGTCATTTTCTTGCGCTTATTTTTGTCACGAACGCTGATCTTATTTCCCGCCGCCGACATAGTTCAGCGCCGAGCCGGCCTTGAACCAGCCGATTTCCTTTTCGTTCAGGGTATGGGCCAGGAGCATTGTTTCGCTGGCGCCGTCTTCGTGCGTCACTTTCATGGTGACGTTGGCGCCGGGCGTCAGTTTGTCCAGGTCCAGCAAGGTGATGCGGTCCGTTTCGCGGATTTTGTCGTAGTCGTCCTTGTTGACCAGGGTAAGGGGAAGGACGCCCTGTTTTTTCAGGTTGGCCTCGAAAATGCGCGCATAGGATTTTGAGATGAAGGCGCGGCATCCCATGTGCCGGGGTTCCATGGCGGCGTGTTCCCGGCTCGATCCCTCGCCGATGTTTTCGTCTCCGAAAGCCACCCAGCCGCAACCCTGATTTTTGTAGTCGCGGGCGATCTTGTTGAGTTCCACGTTTTTTTCGCCGGTCAACAGGTTCGCGCCTTTGCCCGCTTCATCGGAAAACTGGTGTTGCGCCCCCAGGAACAGATTGTTGCTGATGTTGTCCAGGTGGCCGCGGTATTTCAACCAGGGGCCGGCCTGGGAAATGTGATCCGTCGTGCATTTGCCCTGGGCTTTCAGCAGAATCGGCATGTCGCGGTAATCGGTGGTCGGGTCCTGTTTGGGGAAGGGCTCCAGGAAAGCCAGGCGTTCGCTGTTGGGGTCGATCACCACTTCGCCGGAGAAAGTCGGCGTTTCGTAGCCGCTGTCCTTGCTGGCGTAGCCGTTGCTGGGAAAGACCTGTCCTTGAGGCGGTTCGAATTTAAAATCGTTGCCGTTTTCGGTTTTGATCGTGTCCGACAGGAAATTGAAACCCAGCGACCCGCCGAAGGCCATGGCCACCACCGTTTCCGGACTGCCGATGAAGCTGAGCGTCTCCGGGTTGCCGTCGTTGCGCTTGGCGAAGTTGCGGTTATAGGAACTGATGATGCTGTTGCGGTCGCCTTTTTTGATGTCGTCGCGTTTCCATTGGCCGATACAGGGTCCGCAGGCGTTGGCCAGAACCACCGCGCCGACGTCCACGAAATCCTGCAAGATGCCGTCGCGCTTGATGGTCTCATAAATTCTTTCCGATCCCGGCGTTACCATCAGTTTGGTTTTGACCTTCAAGCTGGCCTTTTTCGCCTGGCGGACCAGGCTGACGGAGCGGGTCAAATCCTCGTAACTGGAGTTGGTGCAGGAGCCGATCAGCGCCGCCTTGAGTTCCAGCGGGTAGCTGTTTTTTTCCGCGTCCGCTTTCATTTGGGACACGGTGCGTCCGAGGTCGGGCGTGTGCGGCCCGACGATATGCGGCTCGAGGGTTGAGAGGTCGATCTCGTGAATCTCGTCGTAATAGTTTTCCGGGTTGGCGGCCGTTTCCGGGTCCGAGACCAGGTGTTGCGCGAACTGCTTGCACAGGTCGGCGACCGCGGCGCGGTCCGTTTTGCGCAGGTACTCGTCCATGGATTCGTCGTAGCCGAACAGCGAGGTGGTGGCGCCCAGCTCGGCTCCCATATTGGTGATGGTGCCCTTGCTGGTGGCGCTGAGGGTTTTGGCGCCGTCGCCGAAATACTCGACGATTTTCCCCGTGCCGCCCTTGGCGGTCAGCAGGGTCGCCACTTTCAGGATCACGTCCTTCGCGGCGGTCCAGCCGGAAAGTTGGCCCGTCAACTTGATGCCCGTCAGTTTGGGCATCTTGGTCATGAAGGGCTGGCCGGTCATGACATCGACGGCGTCGGCCCCGCCCACGCCTATGGCGATCATGCCCAGTCCGCCGGCGTTGGGCGTGTGCGAGTCCGTGCCGATCATCATCGTCCCCGGAACCGCGTAGTTTTCCAGAACCACTTGATGAATGATTCCGGCTCCCGGTTTCCAAAACCCCATCCCGTACTTCATCGCCGCCGAACGGAGAAAGTCATAGACCTCCTTGTTGAGGTCGATGGCGGCTTTCAGGTCCGCGTCCGCTCCGGTTTGCGCCTGAATGAGGTGGTCGCAATGCACCGTCGTCGGCGCCGCCACCTTGGGCAGGCCGGCGGACATGAACTGCAAAATAGCCATCTGCGCCGTGGCGTCCTGCATGGCGACCCGGTCCGGCTTGCAATAGATATTGGATTCTCCGCGAACCAGTTTGGCGTAATCCACCGGCTCCATATGTGAAAAAAGAATCTTCTCCACGACCGTCAGGCCGCGGCCAAGATTCTTACGCGCATTGTCGAACGTCTGTTCCATGGATTGAAATAATTTTTCAATCGGCGCAATATCGAGTAACATTAACCTCTCCTTTTTTTAACGGGTGTCCTAAAGGTTGATGGGGCCGGGCGGGCGGTGTGCTCAATCGCGCTCTGCCGAATTATAAAGATGCAACATTTTTACATGATTCGCCATAAATATCAATCAATTTCGGATTTCGACCCCGGGAAATTACTATTTAATAAATACTTTTAAAATTAGCATATTAAGGATAAATATCTAATAAAAAGGATTAACTATGTCCTCGGTTTTTGATTTGCCGGAATTTAACGGCAATTTGTTTTTTCCCAGGCCGGACCTCCTGCCGCCACCGCCGGGAAAAGACGAGATTTATGTTGAGGTGGAAGCGGGCGTCCGGGTGCATCTACGGCGCTATCCGAACCCGTCCGCCGGGTTCTCCCTGCTTTATTTTCACGGCAACGGCGAAATCGTCTCCGATTACGACGCGCTGGAAAAACCCATGGCCGGCCTGGGCGCCGAACTGACCGTTTGCGATTACCGGGGCTATGGGAAAAGCGATGGAACTCCCACCTTGAGAAAAGTTATGCGGGACGCGGAATTGATTTACCGTCATCTTCAGGACAATGGGAAATTGCTCGCCGAAGTGTGCGTGATGGGGCGCTCCCTGGGAAGCGCGTCCGCCATCGAGCTGTGCGCCGGGCGCGAGGAAATCGGCGCCTGCGTCATCGAAAGCGGCTACGCCGACCCCATCCCCCTGGTCGAGCGCCGCGGATTGAAAATCCACGCCATCACCCCGGAAGAGGATGCCCTGTTCAACAACAGCAGGAAAATCGCCGCTGTTACCTGTCCTTTGTTGATCATGCACGGCAAAGAAGACAACTTGATTTACCCCCACGAAGCGGAACTGAACTACAGGCAAGCCGGATCAAAAATCAAAACGCTGAAACTGCTGGACGGGGTAGGGCACAACGACATCCTGTTCGCCCGCGAATATTTTCCCAGCCTGAAACGCTTTTTTGATGCAACCGTTGCCATGGCTGGTGGATAATTAAATGGAACTGACAATGGGAGTCGTTGTGTCGAGATGAATCGATCCGTGCAAAAAAAATTTTACAATATCGAAGGGCTTATCCGTAACGGATTCAAGCTGAGCCGCGATTATCACGCCCTGGATTTCTTTTTCACCAAGCTGGGGGATGCCGGAGTCCGCGAACTGGCGAAGTCCAAATCCATCCGGCAGGTGCGGCGACTCATGCTCAGTAGCAACAAGCTGGGGCCGGAGGGCATCCGGTTCCTGGCCGACTCGGACCATCTTTCCAACCTGGAATCCCTGAAACTGTACAAGAACAAGATCGGCGACGACGGCGTCCGCTACCTCGCCGAATCCGAAAAACTGCCGCGCTTGAGCCAACTGCGGCTGGCCTGGAACGACATCGGCCCCCAAGGCGCGAAGTATCTTGCCGAATCGCCGCGGCTGGATGGACTCACCACCCTGGTTCTGGCGGACAATAAAATCGGCGACGAGGGACTCAAATACCTTGCCGGGTCCACTTCGCTCCCCAACCTGAAAATTCTTGACCTGCGCAACAACGCCATAACGGATGAAGGCGCATTGGCGTTTTCCCAAGCCAAGGGATTCGCCAACCTGCAAACCCTGGATATCGGCAAGAACCGCCTTACGGACACCGGCAAGGAGGCGCTACGGCTGTTCCTCGTCAACAACATGATCCGTAGCCGGGTGTCCGAGGACCGCAAGACCCTCGACCTCAGCGACCGCAACATCGGCGACCTGGAGGCCGCGGCCATCGCCGAATGCGCGGACCTCGACGGCATCGAAAACCTTTACCTCGAACTGAACAATATCACCGCCGACGGAGTGCGCCGCCTCGCCGAATCGCCCTATTTGAGCAAGCTGACCCTGCTGTCCCTCGACCGCAACGAAATCCTGGACCAGGGCGTCGTGACGATCGCCGAATCATCCGTTTTCGCCAACCTGACCGTTTTGATGATCGAAAATTGCGGCGTTGGCGACGAGGGCATTGTGGCCCTTGCTTCCTCGGAGTTCATGCGGAACCTCGTCAAACTGTTCATCGAGGGCAACGCCTACGGCGACGTGGCGGAAAACGCCCTTCGAACCTCGGAGACCCTCGCCAACCTCGAGTACCCGGTATTCGAAAGAGAAGCGGAAGAAGAGCCGGAGGAAGAGGAGGAAGCCCCGCAGGCCGTCGAGGAAGTCCCCGACGAAGACGAGGAAGAGGAACCCCTCGACGAGGACGAAGAGTACCGGGCGTGAGCCCCTCTCCTCATTCTTTTCATTAATTTCTTGCCCCTCCATTTGACATAGAGCCATTTAAACTTTTAGTCGGTTGGCACTCGTTACAATCACAATCAAGATCATGAAATGCCATCAGCAAGATAATTTGATCCCATAAAAGTAAAGCCCAGTAATACATGTTTTTTACTTCTTTAAATTGATGGTATCTATAATCGAAAACTGCTGGGTATCGACCCAAAGCTGGTTTGTCAACTAGGCAAACCAAAAAACTTTTGGATGGAACCTCATCCGGGGATACAATTTCAAGACGGGTGGGTTTATCCTCTGGTAGAAATTTTCCTTCATGATGGAAAAATAACCCTCTTATTATTTTCCATGCAATTCGATGCACGCGGTCTCCTTCAATCCGCTTGACAACTTTCCCCTTCGGTAAAATAATTCCGCTGGGATATCGCTCAAATTCGTTAAAAATTTTGGTTATCAATCCTTTTTGTTGGCCTTCGTGATATTTTTTGAAATTATCCTTCAAAACAGCATTTCCGGCAGGAGAATTCTTCGCCAAAGGAACAAGGGTATTAACAAAATAGTCTTCATCATACTGATAAGCCTGGTTACACTCCATGTGGACAGGGAGTGTAAGTAAATTGGGACTGTGAACCTTTCTTATTTCTGTCCCATATAATTGCTTTGGGGGAACGTGGTCTCTATTAATTTCTCCTTTTAAAGGCAACCCACACAGGTAACAAATCTGTACCTCTTTTGTCTTAGCCATAAGATGTTCCCAAATTATGGAGAGAGGTCAACTCTCCACTTGACCACATGTTGCAAGATCGTCAGAGTATGACCTTCTGGTTTTTATTAAGCTTTGCTCACCAAGACGTGCGCCAGAGTTCGCTGGAGGGTTTGTGTCCGAAAATCCGGGCGACGCGCTGGGCGAATTCCTGATCGGTAAACCCCTTGGTGTAATCGTCGCCGCCGTGCCGGTAGGGGTTCCACGACAGCACCAGCCTTTCGATGAACATGTCGTCCAGGATCACGGGTTTGATCTTGCGGATGATGCCGGTTTCCGAATCCACCAGAACGGCGAGCATTTCGTAGTCGTCGCGGGCGAACAGCGCCTCGCAGAAGCCCGGCGATTCCTTTTCCTGCTGGGCGGGATTGCAGGGCGCTTCCAGAATCCAGTCTTCGTCGTCGCCGATGGCAAACATCGGGATGCAGGGAAACTCCGATTCCTGGATCAGCTTGGCCCGCCATTTGCCCTGCCAGGCGGCGACTTGCCGGTCGCTGGGATTGGGGATGGCGGCGACTAGCAACATCCCGCCGCCCGGTGAGAACGACAGCCCGCCGCCCGCGCCGCGAATTTTTATAGGACAGGTTTTGCCTTCCTCAAAAGTCAATGTCTCTTGCATGTGTGTCTTCCCGTAAAGTGAAGGGGGTATATAGCTTTGCGACTATGGAAACATGGAGCGCAAAACTCTGTCAACCGTATTCTCCCTTGTGATTTTTTGCGGGCTTGGTTATCATCCCAGCATCCCGCGACCCGTTTCCGGACAAGGCCCGATGATACAGACCACATTGATCTCCCACGCTTGCCTGCTGATCCAGGCAGGGGGAATGACCATTCTCACCGACCCCGTTTTTTTCGATCCGCATTGGGAAGGGATCAACGTCCTGTGCCCCAGCGTCGATTTGCAAAAAGATAAAATCCCGCCGGTCAATATCCTGTATTTGTCGCACCGCCATCAGGACCATTTTGACGTGCGAACCCTTACCTACCTGCGGAAGTCCGGCGTCCTGACCGCCGATGCCGTCACCATCGCCCCCAACGACGATGTGTTGCTGGAGGTGCTGGAAGCGCTGGGCTACGCTCCGGTCAAGTTGTCGGAAGACTTCGAGCCGTTCCGGTTCAAGGGCGTGACCCTGACGCCGACGCCGTCGTTCAATCGGGAGGAATATCCGGAACACGGTTTGCTGGTTCACGACGGCGAGGTCACCGTCTGGAACCAGGTGGACACCGTCGTCAATCCGCGGGTCATCCAGTACATCCATAAATTGTATGGCCGGGTGGAGTTTACGCATTCCCGGTTTTTGCCGCTGTTGGAGGGGAATTTCACGTTTCATCAGGCGCTGAAACTGCCGTTTGAGGAATACGTTTCGTTCTTCAAGGTGCTGGAGGCCCTGGAGCCGGGGTTTGTCGTTCCGGGCTCGGCGGGTTTCCGTTACGTCGATCGATTCGGTTTTCTCAATCAATACTCCTTTCCGACGACCCAGCAACAGTTTCTGCGCGACCTGGCGGATTTTTGCCCGCGGATCAAAAGCAGTACGTTTTTTCCCGGCGACGTTGCGGAGATATCGAAAACCGGCGCCAGGGTGTTGCCGCAAAGTTCCGGTTTCGTGCGGATGCGGGAAGACGACAGTCATCTGATCGAGTTCAAGCCCGTCGCGCCGGTGCCCGCCATCCAGTACCCGACGGAGGACAAGGCCGGGCAAGAGGAGGAATGGCGCGAGGTGACCCGGTTCATCCGGGAAGAATTGCTCGACCGGCTCATGCGCGCCGACGCCGGAAAAGTTTTCGCGCACTGGAAGGTGAATTACCAGTTGGAGGTCTTTGGCCGCGAAGGCTCCGAAATATGGAGTATCGACTTTTCCCGTCCGCCGGAGGTGGTGAAAGGGCGCACCGGGAAGATCAATTTATACGAAGGCATCGGTTGCGCGGAGTTTTACCGCCTGATCCGCGGCGAAACGAATTGGGACTTTGTCGGCGCCGCCGCCCAGTACCGCACCTTTCACAACGTGTATCGCGTGGAGAACGGCGCCTTCGAGTGTTTTCCGCAGGAGAACAAATTTCCCCAGCCCCTCATGGAGATATTTCCCTCCGACAAGGCGATGGACCGGGAAAAATACATGAAGGACGTGCGCCGCTGGAAAGACCAGGCGTGACCGGACATTGCGGGAGCCGGGCGCCAAGGGCGGGCGCGGGTTTTCCTTATTGACAGGCCGAAAGCAAGTAAGGTAAACTTTTTTCAAACATCAACCGATTTGTCGGCGAGGCGGCGTACCTCGCTTTTTTTTTAAATGCCCGGCGGTGTAGCTCAGATGGTTAGAGCATACGGCTCATATCCGTAGTGTCCGGGGTTCAATTCCCTGCACCGCCACCATTTTCCCCCGCGGCGGCCCTGGCCGCGATTTTCTCCATGACGGAAAACAACCCATCCCTGCCCGCGGATGACGATGTCATCTGCAAATGTTTCAGCGTGACCGAAGCCGTCATCCGCGCCTGCATCGAGGAAAATGATCTCAAGACGATTGAATCCGTGACGCAAGCCTGCCAGGCCGGCGGCGGCTGTCATTCCTGCCACATTCTCCTGCAACTGTTCATCGACCAGCATCAGGGACGGAACTCGTCACAAGAGGAGATGGTGGCGCAACATGGGGAAAAGGTGAAGCGGAAGGGGATGCTGAACAAGTTCCTGTCCCGGTTCAGGCGGCCCCTGCAGAAAAATTCCACGAAACCTTGAGCGATGAAAAAATGAGAGTGGCTTATTTTGATTGTCGTTCGGGGATAAGCGGCGACATGATTCTTGGCGCGCTGGCGGACCTCGGCGTGGACATGCGCGCCATCAAAAAAGGCCTTCGCCAACTGGACCTGGACGGCTATACGATCAAAACCTCGAAGGTCAAGCGCGGGTCGATTCGCGGCGCCAAGGTGGATGTCCGCGTCGGCAAGACGGGAAAGAAGCATCATGGATATTCCCAAATCAAAAAAATGCTGGAACGCTCCGGCTTGCCGGACGGCGTCAAAATCCGGGCGGTCGAGATTTTCACCAAGATCGGCCGGGCGGAAGCCGAAATCCACGACGTCGGCCTGGACAAGGTGCATTTCCATGAAGTGGGCGCCGTCGATTCCATTGTCGATATTGTCGGCGGGCTCCTGGGGCTGGAGCTTCTGAATGTTGAAGCGATTTTTGCCTCGCCGTTGAATACGGGCGAGGGGACGGTTTTGTGCGAGCACGGCTATTTGCCCGTTCCCGCCCCCGCCACGTTGAAACTGCTGGAGGGCATTCCCTGTTATTCCGACGGTACGGAGGCGGAGCTGACCACCCCCACCGGCGCGGCCCTCATCGGGTCGGTGGCGCAGGAATTTGTGCCCCTGCCGCTGATGACAATCGCCGGGTCGGGCCATGGCGCCGGAGACCATGTCCTGGACGGGCGGCCCAACATGTTAAGGATTATCGTCGGTGAGATGGAGGGGAAACCGGTGGCGCGCCGGCCCATGACCATGATCGAAACCAACATCGACGACATGAACCCGGAGTTTTACGAGCATATCATGGAGATGTTGTTCGACGCCGGCGCCGCCGACGTTTTTCTCACGCACATTGCCATGAAAAAAAACCGTCCCGCCGTGAAGCTCTCGGCCCTGGTGCCGGAGGCTAAAAGAGACCTTGCGGTGAAAATGCTGTTGTCCGAGACATCCACGTTCGGCGTCCGGTTTTACGAGGTGGACCGCATTGTGCTGGAGCGCGAGCGGGTTTCCGTTAAAACCCCCTACGGGCGGGTACAGATTAAAGTCGGCAGGTTAAACGGCGCCATTGTGCAGTTCGCGCCGGAGTATGAGGAGTGCAAACGGATCGCCAAAAAACGCAAACTGCCTCTCAAAAAAGTTTACGCCGATATTGTGCGGATAGCCGGGGAGAAATTTTAGGGACGGCTGACCCCATGCTTGTTCATGTATTCGTCGAAATGCTTTTGATACAGGATATCCCATTCGGGGGTCCCTTCGCGCAGGGGTTTTGCGGTGTAGGAGGCGAGGATTTTGCGGGTTTCGGTGTCGGCATTGTCTTCGATCTGCAATTGCTCGGTCATGACCTCGACGATGTGCAGTCGCAGTTCGTTGAGGCTGACCTTGTAGTCCAGCTCGTCGCGCCGTTCAAAATCCTGCACGATGAGACTGCTGATGTGATTGATTTTTTCCCTGTTCAGTTTCATGGAATACCGGTTAAAGGTTAGAGGATCAATCCCCGTTCGCGGACCAGTTTGGATTTGACCATCTGGAAAACGCGGCCGTAATCCATCATACTGCGTTCATAGTCCTTGGTCCTGGATTCAAGCAACATTTTGACTTCTTCGTTCAGCCGGTCTTCCACCATAAGGTCGTCGGTGATGACCTTGGCGACGATGGCGGTCAATTTTTCCGGTGTGTCTTCCCAGATAATCAAATCGTTTTTGATCAGGGACTCGACGATTTTTCGCGCCATGAGTTCGATAAAGTTTTTTTGGAGCTTCATGTTTTCATTTCCGGTAATGATGGGGCGGGTTTCCGGCAAAAAGCCGGCCGCCGACAATCATAAAAAGCGGGAGACGGGGCTCGAACCCGCGACATTCAGCTTGGGAAGCTGACACTCTACCAACTGAGCTACTCCCGCGTTGCGCGTTCAAGGTTTCGGAGCAAGGCGTCTTTTTATTTCTCGCCGAGGATGAAAAAAATGTTGTCGTCCGTGATTTGAATATCCAGTATCTTGGTGTTCTGCTTGTGCAGAAAACCGACTGTTGCATTCACCATTTTTTCGATGGCGTCGGCGGATTCCTCGGAGATGTTGATGACTTTAATGCTGGCAACTTTTTCCCCTTGCAAGTTCATTCGGGATATTCCGAAAAAGTGTTTAACGGATCAGACTCTGCCCGAAGTACGGGCAATTTTCGGGAAAATCACCTCCGCAAAATCGCCGATGCCGGTTGTCAGGCTATCGTATGGCGCGTTCGGGCTGTTTTGGAAGATCATTATCCATTATTTTGCGGGAGTAATCAATTATTATTCAAATTTCTTCGCGCATCCTTGTTATAATCAGAATCTTTTCAAAACACAGCGCTTCGTCCGCCGCGCCGCGCCGTCGGCGGGTTGCGGATGCGGCCCGAAAAACTTTTTTAAACATCGAAGGCGATTTCTACTGTCGGAAACACCATGATTAAACCGGTAAAGTTCACGGAAAAAATTCCCATCAGTTCCCACTTGCGCGAGTTGCGTGACCGGTTCGCGATTGTAGCCGCCGTTGTCGGCGTGTTTACGGGAGTGTGTTTTTATTTTCAGGTGTATTTGCTGGACTGGTTGCAAACTCCCTTGCCGGCGGAGTTCAAGGAGGAACTCACTTTCATTTCTCCGACCGAGCCTTTTTTTACGACCTTGAAAGTTTCCGTCATGGGGTCGCTGTTTATCTCCATGCCGGTGATTTTGTACCACCTGTGGGCTTTTATTTCTCCCGGCCTCAAAGTCAGGGAAAAGAAAATTACGATATTGTTCGTGCTGTCGGGGACGGTCTTTTTTGTGTTTGGCGGGGTGTTCTGTTATTTTCTGGTTTTGCCGCTGGGCTTGAAGTTTTTACTGCTTTTCGGCGTGACCTACTGGAAAATGCAGGTCACCATCGGTCTTTATTATTCGTTCGTGGTGAAATTGATTCTCGCCTTTGCCTTTGCCTTTCAGGCGCCCCTGCTGATGGTGCTCGTGACCAAGCTGGGACTGGCCAGCACGGTCAAAATGAGAATGTATCGCAAGTGGGCTTTTCTGGGTTGTTTTGTCATCAGCGCCATCCTGACCCCTCCCGACGTCATCACCCAGCTTTTGCTGGGTTTGCCGTTATACGGACTTTACGAATTCGGGATATTTGTTTCCTACTTTTTTGAGGACCCCAAAAACCGCGAGGCGGTGTTGAGCGAAATCCGCCGGCGGCGGGAAGCCAAAAAGGCCGGAAAATCCGCGGCCTGACCGTGGCTTTCGCATACGTGTACTTGTTTGACCGTCACTGCGAGGCGGCTCCGCCGACGAAGCAATCCAGAAAGGACCCATTCCCACCGGGCGTGGCCCGGCTGGATCGCCGCGCCGCCGGTGGCGGCTTGCGATGACACCGGGGCGGCGAAGGAGTTGCGTTTGTATCGCGGGCGTTGGCGGTACTGGCGGGTTCAGCGGGGTTTTTTCAGGCCCATCTTTTTCATCCGGTAGGCCAGGGTGGCGGGCTCGGCGCCCAGCATTTCCGCCGCGCCGCCGGGACCGTATATTTTCCAGTTGGTTTCTTCCAGGGCGGCAAGAATGTTTGACCGCTCAAGACGTTTGCGTTCTTCCTCGGAAAGAATCTGGTTGTTGTTTTTCAGGCTCTTCGGTTCGGTGGGGATACCGATGTGGCTTGTCAAATCGAATTTCAGCGGCCCCCGTTTGCTGATGATGACCGCCCGCTCAATCACATTCTGCATTTCCCGGACATTGCCCGGCCAGTCGTAAGCCTGCAACTCGTCCACGTTCTTTTTTGTCAGTTTCACCTGCTTGACGTTGAGCCTGCGGCAACTCTCGGCAAGAAAGTGCGTCGCCAGAGTTTCAATATCCTCCGGCCGTTCGCGCAGGGGAGGAATGTAAATGGGAATCACGTTCAGCCGGTAATACAAATCGTTCCGGAAACGGCCCCGGTTGACCTCTTCGCTCAAGTTCCGATTGGTCGCCGAAATGATGCGTACATCCACCTGCCGGGTGTGGTCGTCGCCGACGGGTTCGAATTGCCCTTCCTGAAGAACCCGTAGCAGATTGGTTTGCAGTTCCAGGGGGATTTCGCTGACTTCATCGAGGAACAAGGTCCCCTTGTGGGCCAGCTGGAACCGCCCGACCCGGTCCTTGATGGCGCCGGTGAAGGCTCCTTTCAAGTGCCCGAAAAATTCGCTCTCGAACAGGTCCCGGGGAATGGCGCCGCAGTTGACTTTGACCAGGGGCCGCTTGTTGCGCTGGCTTTGTTCGTGGATCGCCCGGGCGATCAGCTCCTTGCCGGTGCCCGTCTCTCCTTCCAGCAGAACGCTGGAGTCGGTGCGCGCCACCAGTTCGATTTCGTTCAGCACCTTTTGGAAAGCCGGACTCTTGCCGATGATGTTGCCGAAAGATAATTCATGGCACATCTCTTCGCGCAGGTAGGCGTTTTCCATCTCCAGTTGGCCGCGTAGCTTGTGAAGCTCGGCATTCAGCCGTTTCAGTTCCTTGTTGGCCGTCTCCAACTGCAGACGCTTGTCTTTTTCGGAGCGGTACAGACCCGACAATTCCCGGGCGTATTGAATCGCTTGTTTTGCGCTCAGGTCTTCGGTTTCCGGCCAATCCGGTTTTTTTGAGTTTTTCAAAATCGCGTTTCCCCGAACTCAGCTAGTACTTAATTGCGTAATTTAGAGTATTTTTTATAAAGTTGTTTTTGAGTAA
>JBHHYO010000026.1:0-31933 GCA_046757665.1 Nitrospinales bacterium | reverse complement strand
AATTTGTCTACTGGCCCCTCATCGGCTTTCAATAAAGGCCGATGGTAATTCCTAGGTGAGCGGCACCTCATGATTCGCAACTCGGCGGCGGTAAAAGCGATCATCCTCGCAGTGATTGTCGTGGGCGTCTATTACCCCAGCTTCCATGCGGATTTTATCTGGGACGACGACGTTTTTTTCACCCGCAACCCGCTGATGGCCGGCCCCGACGCCTTGAAAAAATTTTGGCTGTCCACCGACGCGCCGGATTATTTTCCCCTCGTTTCAACAACGCTTTGGGCACAGCGAAAATTGTGGGGACTGAACCCTCTCGGATACCATCTCGTCAACATCGGTTTTCATGCGCTGAACGGGGTTCTGTTCTGGAGGGCGCTCGTCCGCCTTGCCGTACCGGGCGCCTGGACAGCGGCCCTGCTGTTTGCCGTGCATCCGCTCCAGGTGGAATCGGCGGCGTGGGTGACGCAAATCAAAAATGTTCAATCCGTTTTTTTCTATCTGCTGGCGGTTCTCTTTTACCTGCGCTGGGATTCCCGACTGCATCC
The DNA here is from genome assembly GCA_046757665.1 of Nitrospinales bacterium. Taxonomy (GTDB): domain Bacteria; phylum Nitrospinota; class Nitrospinia; order Nitrospinales; family JAJDAT01; genus JBHHYO01. The sequence continues at coordinate 31,391 of JBHHYO010000026.1, read as the reverse complement.
CGTAAATTATTTTCTCTCCCTGTTCCTGTTTCTCCTGGCCCTGCTGAGCAAAACCTCCGTGGTCATGCTTCCCGTCGTCCTGCTTCTTTATCATTGGTGGAAGAATGACCGTCCGTTAAGAACCGCTGTACCGCAGACCATACCTTTCTTTTTTCTTTCGGCCGCGCTGGCGGCGGTGACGGTCTGGTTTCAGTACCAAAGCGCCGGAGCAAGGGGAGCCGACTGGTCCTTGAGCTTTGCCGAGCGGCTCGTCAATGCCGGACATGCCGTATGGTTCTATCTCTTCAAATTATTGTTTCCCGTCAACCTGACATTCGTTTATCCCCGCTGGTCCCCGGACGCCGGCGATTGGGTTTCGTATCTTCCCCATGCCGGTGCGGCACTGCTGGCTTTCCTGCTGTTCAAAAAGCGTCGCTCATGGGGCCGTTCGGCGATTTTCGGACTGGGTTATTTTGTGATCTTCCTCTTCCCGGTCATGGGATTTTTCAATATTTACTTCATGCGCTACTCCTTTGTGGCGGATCATTGGCAATATATCGCCGGACAAGGGATTGTCGCCCTGAGCGTGGGCGGACTGTTTGCCGGAAGCGAAAAATCGTCGAGGGCGGCAATCGCCAAGCCCCTGGTCTGCGCCGCAATGGTTTTGCTGACTGCTTCGGCGGCCCTGCTGACATGGAACCGGCAGGCGGTTTATCAAAACAACGTCCTGCTGTGGCAGGACACCTTGAAAAAAAATCCGCGCGCCTGGATCGCCCACAACAACCTGGGCAACGAACTGGAGCTACGCAACAACCTCAAACAGGCAGAGGAACATTACCGCCAAACGCTGGCGATCAAACCCGACTACGCAAAAGCGGAAGACAATCTCGGGCTGGTCCTGTTGAAGCAGGGACGACCGGAGGAAAGCAAGGTTCATTTTCAAAATGCCATTCGCCTGGAACCGAAGCTTTGGCAGGCGCACAACAACCTGGGAACCGTTTTGGCAAAAGAAGGCAGGACTCAGGAAGCCGCCCGGCACTTTGAAACCGCGTTGCGATACAACCCGGCAAGTTCAAAGGCACACAACAACCTGGGATTGATCCTGGACCGGCAGGGGCGGACGATGGAAGCCCTCGGCCATTTTTATAAAGCGTTGGCCAACCCGCGAACCCGGCGCGAAACCCATACCAACATCGGCGCGTTGTTATTGGAACTCGGCAAAAAGAAAGAAGCCATCATTCACTTGCGCAAGGCTCTGGAGATCGATCCGAAATTTAAACCCGCCTTGCGGAACCTCGAACTGGCAAACCGGGTGCAGTCCTGACGAAGACCCGTCTGGCGCCGCATCTCAGCCGTCGGCGGCAAAATGCTGGGCGATATACTTTTCCCCTTCATCGCAGAAAAAGGTGAGGACATTCGCTATCCCCTGGCTCCGCAGTTGCCGTGCGGCGAGGAAATTGCCTCCGGAGCTTGGGCCGACGAAAGTACCGTGGGTTTTGGCGAGCCGTTTCATGGCGGCGACGGCGGCCGCGCCATCAATCTGGATTACTCCGTCCACCTCGTTTTGGTGACGCTTGTAAATTTCCGGCACGAAACCATCCGAAATTCCCTCGATGAGATGCTCGCTCACCTCGTGGCATGAGATGATTGCCGACTCGGAAGGCTCCATGGCGAAGACTTTTAAATCCGGGTTGTGATGTTTCCGCAACGCCCGCCCAACGCCAATCAGGGTGCCGCCGGTGCCGACCCCCTGGACGATAGCATCAATCGTTACCGTCGGCGGAAGCTGTCCGATGATCTCTTGCCCAAGCCATTTGGCGTTTTCCTCGACGTTCCATTCACTGTCAAATTGCCGGGGACACCAAAACTCTTTTTTCCTGCCGAGTTCTCTGGCGTATTGCAAGGCCTCATCGACCTGGAAATGCCCCATCAATTTTACTTCCGCGCCAAAAGCCCGGGAAATGGCCGCCCGTTCGTCGGTGTATCCCTCCGGCATGACCACCAGCATGTTATAACCCTTTGCCGCCGCCACCAGGGAAAGCGCGTTGCCGGTATTGCCGCTGGAAGCCTCGACGATGGTCATGCCCTTTTTCAGCGCGCCTTCTTTCTCGGCGCGCTCCACCACGTATTTGGCCAGGCGCGCCTTGATGGAGCCCGATGGATTCAAATATTCGCACTTGACGAAAATGTCCTCAAGCCGCAACAATGGCGTGTCGCCGATTGCATCCAAAATGCTTTTTGCCAAACCGGACATGGAGCACCCCTCCCTGTTTTGCGTTTTTTATTTTTGCAGATTTCCGTCTCAAATGCCTTAAAATTGCGCTGTTTATTTTTTGAATTTCGCATTGGAACGAATGAAATCGAAAGCGCTCAAACCGCGCATTCAGTTGTTGGTTATTGTCTTTTACCTGCTGGCGTCAGTCTCCATCGCCATCGCCCACGGTGACGACGCCAACCACGGCGCCGGTGAAAACAAGTTGCAGGAGGAAGTCAGCCACGGTTTGGGCGTGGTCAGTTTGTGGGGGTTGATCATTTTAAACAGCCTTTATTATTACAGCATGGGTTATAAACGCATACCCAGGCAGGTTAAAACCTCGGCTCCGCAATATCTCAAATTGCCCATCAAATGGAAATCCCGATTCCGCAATTATCATTACCGCGGGAATCCCATCGTGGTGGCAATCGCTTTTCTGCATGGAATCTGGGCAGAGGAAAACAACCTGCTTTTGTGGGCGGGCTGGGGAATCCTGGTGGTTTTATGCTTGACCGGTTTGATCATGAAATTGCAAAAAGCCGACGCGCCCGGCGCCAAGGCCAACCGGTTGATTCACACCCAACATGCCTTTTCCGTTATCATGCTCGTTGGTCTGCTCATCGGACATGCCCTGGTGGATTAAACTTTAAACAGGTAAAGGAACCATGCCGGCCGGTTATCTTCAATTAAGCCCAGGGGAACTGGATGCCAGAGCGGATGCCGCTTACGCGATGTACGGTGAATGCGGGGTTTGCCCGCACACATGCGGCGTGGACCGCACACGGGGCGAGACCGGGTTTTGCGGACAGGGCGACCGGTTACTCATCTCTTCTTGCGTCCAGCATTTCGGCGAGGAAATTCCCCTGACCGGAACATGCGGCGTCGGCAATATTTTTGTCGCTTCCTGCAATATGCGGTGCGATTACTGCCAAAACCATCTGATCTCCCAGGAGCGGCTGGGCCAGGAACAAAGCTACGCGGCGGTGGCCGGGGAAATGTTGCGTTTGCAGGGTTTGGGTGTGCATTTCATCGGTTGGGTGTCCCCTTCCCACGTGGTTCCCGGTCTTCTGAAAAGCCTGGCCCGGGCGCGCCGCAAGGGCCTGCGCCTGCCGATCATTTACAATACCAGCGCTTTCGACTCGTTGTCCTCCCTGAAGCTTCTGGAGGGCGTGGTGGACATTTATCTGCCGGACTTGAAATACGCCGACGATGCCGCCGCACGGCAGTTTTCTCATGTCAAAAATTATGTAGAGCGATCCCGCGAGGCGGCGCTGGAAATGTTCCGGCAGGTGGGGCCGCTCACCCGCGACGCAACCGGGCTGGCGCGCCGCGGCCTTATCGTCCGCCACCTCGTGCTTCCCAACAAGCTCGCGGGGACCTGGGAAACGCTGTGTTTTCTCGCCCTGGAACTGTCGCCGAAAATCCCATTAAGCTTGATGGGCCAGTACCAACCCGTCCATAGAGCGTCCGTCAATCCCCTGCTCTCCCGCGCCATCACTTTGCATGAGTATGAGGAAGCTGTCGAGATGGCGCAAGGCCTGGGGTTTGAAACGATTTTCATCCAGGATTTGCGGAACGATTTGCATAACCTGCCGGACTTCCGATCCGCCGCCGACCCGTTTCCCATGAGAAAAGCCCACAATTTTTCAGGCATGAAAGTTTAAGGCACGGTGCAATTGCAAATAGTTTTCTATTGCGATTTCACATTCATTTGTTAACCCGCGGCGTTTCTGATAATCTTTTTTAGATGATACCACCTCGAAAGACGCGAAAAATTCATATCGGCCGCCTGACCATCGGCGGCGACTCGCCCATTGCCGTGCAGAGCATGGCGGCGACCCGCACCCGCGACCTGCAAGCGACGGCGGAGCAAATCCGCATCCTGGAAAACGCGGGGGCGGACGTCATCCGCATCGCCGTGGACAGCGAGCCGGACGTCGAGGCGCTCAAAAAATTGCGCCAGCAAACCCGGGCGGTACTGTCCGTCGATCTTCAGGAAAATTACAAGCTGGCGCCGCTGGTGGCGCCACTGGTCGATAAAATCCGCTACAACCCCGGCCACCTGTTTCACCTGGAAAAGTCCAAGACCATCCGCGAGAAGGTCGCGTTCATCGTCGATGCCGCCCGGCAAAACCACTGCGCCATCCGCATCGGCGTCAACTGCGGCTCCGTGGACCCCGATTACAAGGAGCGGTACAAGGACGACGAAATCGAGGGCATGGTGCGATGCGCCGTGGACCATTGCCGCATGATCGACGAGATGGAATTCGAGAATTATTGCGTTTCGCTGAAAGATTCCGACGCCCAAAAGGTGATCGACGCCAACCGCCGGTTCGCAGAGGAACGGCCCGACGTTCCCCTGCATCTGGGAGTAACCGAGGCGGGCCTGCCGCCGGAGGGCATCATTAAAACCCGCATCGCCTTCGAGCAACTGGTGGCTGTCGGCACGGGCGACACCATTCGCGTTTCGCTGACCCTGCCGGACGAGGAAAAAGGGCAGGAAATCGCCGTCGGGCGGGAAATCCTCGAGGATATCCGCCAGGGACGGTTCCGCTCCGTACCGAAAAACTTCCTCGAGGGAATCAACATCATCGCCTGTCCCAGTTGCTCACGGGTGGAGAACGGACGCTTCGTCGAACTGGCGCAGGAAGTCCGGGAAATGACCCGGTACGCGGAAAAATACAAACTCACCATCGCCGTTATGGGGTGCCGGGTCAACGGCCCCGGCGAAACCGACGACGCCGACTTGGGACTGTGGTGCGGGCCGTTGCACGTCAACCTCAAAAAAGGAGAGCAAACCGTCGGCGCGTTCTCCTACGATGAAATCATCGGCAAATTGAGGGAAGAGTTGGACCGGATCATTGCCGAACGGTTTGAAACGGCGGAAACTTCTTAACTGCGCGACAAGAGAGGGGATTTATGCAACTGGTTGTGGAAGAGCTGGACGCGCTGAAACGGAAACTGAAGATCACCGTCCCCAAGGAGGTTGTGTCCAGAAAAATCAATGCCGCCTACCGGGAACTGAATCAACGGCTCCGTATGCCCGGCTTCCGCCCGGGGAAAATCCCTCTGAAGATTCTCGAAAAGCAGGTTCCGGTTCAATCGCTGGGCGAAGTATTTCAAAACCTCATGCAGGACTATTATGAAAAGGCCCTGGAGAAAACCGGGATCGTACCTGCCGGAGCGCCGGAACTCGACCACGAAGCGTTGAAAGATGTCAAAAAAGACGCGCCGCTGGATTTTTCCGTTATTCTGGACATCAAGCCCAACATCACACTGCCGGTTTACAAGGGCTTGAAGCTCAAGAAAAAGGAAGCCGCCGTCAGCAATGATGAAGTACACGCAACAATCAAAAAAATGCTGGAGGAACATGGGCATTTCGAGGCGTATGACGCGGACCATGCCGCCCGGCAAGGCGATCACGTGCTGATGGATTTTGAGGGCATGTTGCACGGCCAGCCCCTGGAAAATGGAAGCGCAAAAAATTTTCCCGTCCGCATCGGCGACAAAAAAATGATCCCCGGGTTTGAGGATCAATTGGTCCAGCACAAAGCGGGGGAGGAATTTGAGATTCAGGTGGCCTTGCCCGCGGACTGGAACAAAAAACTGCGGCGCGTCAGCTTGCCCATTCCGGGCGCGAAATCCGATGACGAGCAAGACATCGCCTCTTTCAAGGTGAAAATCCATGAAATTAAAAAACCGGTGCCCGCCGAGTTGACCGATGAGTTCGCCGAAAGCGCCGGGGCGGATTCCGTCGAGGACTTGCGCCGAAAGATCAAAACCGATTTGCAGGCTTACAAGGAACAACAACACGAGATGGCTCTGAAAGAGGAACTCTTCAACCAGTTGGTCGAGACCGGCGGCGGCGCTCCACCCGAATCCCTGGTTACGCGGGAGATCAATTTTTTGATCGACGGCATGAAATTTCAAATCGAGCAGTCCGGTATGAAGCTGGAAGATTCCGGGTTTGACGAGGAACGCGCGAAAAAAGAACTGCGTGCCCGGGCGGAGAAAAACGTCAAGGGATACCTGATCCTCGATGCCATAGCAGACCAGGAAAACATTCATGTTTCCGAGTCGGACATGGAACAGGAATACGCTCTGCTGGCCCGGCAAACCCGGCAAAAACCGGAAGAGATCAAAAAGCGTCTGCTGGCGAATCCCGACTCCCTCAACCAGACCCGGTCAAAACTGCGGGGCCAAAAAGCCCTGAGCTTTGTCTATTCCCATTGCGAGTTCGAGTACGTCAAGCCGGAGGAAAAGTCCGTCAAAACGCTTGGCGAGGATGGATGAAAAACCAATGATCAAATTTGTAACCGTCATGAAGGAAGAGGATTTGCCCGTCGGCAAATCGGCGATCGTCACCGCCGGGGAGGAAGAAATCGCCTTGTTCAATTACAAGGGAAAATATTTCGCGGTGGCCAACAAGTGCCTGCACCGGGGATCGTCTCTGGGTGAGGGAAGGATCGAGGAAGGCGTGGTTATCTGTCCCAATCACGAATGGCGCTATGACCTGCTCACCGGCGAGTGTCCGCAAAACCCTTATATGAAAACGAAGATTTATCCCGTCAAACTGGTCGGCGATGTCATCAAGATCGGCCTGGAAATCCGGGGAGGTAAAAAAGCCCTTGCGGGGAAGGGAGCGACGGCGCCGCCGGATTCCCTGGCGTTCAAAATTCCCACCATCCAGAAACCCAAAAACCCCGACGAAGAACTGTAGCCGTCGGGTTTGCCGTCAGGTTAAAGACTCGTCGGGAATTTCCACCCATTTGGGATCGCCCTTGGTCTTGTAATTCTCGGTTCCGGCGAAAGTCCCCTGGTGGTAAATGTTCACCTTGAATTTACCGCCGCCGTACTTTTCCGCGATCCAGGGCACGGGGTCCTCGATATCCACCAGTTCCTGCGTTTCATACTTGCCTACCAGCTTGAACTCCATTCCCATGCCGGAGGGAACGATGGCGTAAAACTTCAAGGTCGTTTCCGGCAGAGTGGCCCGAAAATCCTCTTCCATGTCATCCCGTGTGTAGTCATGGCCCTTGCGCTGGCGGGCACGGCGTTTCAGAAAATCCTCCAGCAAATTCCAGAACCACCAGTTGCCGGCCTTGCGCTGATCGTGCAGGAAAGGGTATTCGACAAAACCGTACTTGTTGATAAAAGGTTTCTTGGCCATAATGACACATCCTTGCGCGAAACATCGTTTTTGCCTGCTTGAGTTAGAGACCTTTGCATAAGTCGAGATTCTTCGCCGCCTCCGGTGTCATCGCGAGCCGCTACGGCGGCGTGGCGATCCAGAAAGCTTGGATTGCTTCGTCGGCTGAGCCGCCGCGCAATGACGATCAAACAAGGATGCTTATGCAAAAGGTTCCCTTTAATTAATCATACAAGATGATCCGATCATTATACAAAAAATATTGGGCCGTCGGGTTTCGGTCCCGGTTGTACGACCTTCTCGCCCCGCGGGCCTACTTGCACTCTATCGCCCGGTCGATTGAAAGCGCCGGGGCGGCTCCGAACCGGCTTTGGCTGGACGCGGGATGCGGCTCTGGCCTGGCCCTGATTTTTTTAAGGGACCGGCTCAGAAACGGCGAGTGTTATCTGGGTACGGACGTCACAGCTTCCGGCGTCGAAAGAACACTGGCTCGAATAAAGACCCTGAACGTAAAAGGCCACTGCGTTCGCGCCGATTTCACGCAGGCCATGCCGTTGCGGGAAAACTCCGTCGATGTCATCCTCGCCCATTTTTCCACTTATACGGTTGCCGACGATGCGGCGCGCCTCCTGGCGCTGAAAAATTTCCGCAAGGCGCTCAAACCCGCGGGAACGCTGGCGCTGGCCAATCCTTCCAAGAATTATGATGCGAGGCGCATTATCCGCGAGAGCCTCGAGCAGGTCAGAAAAGCAAACGGAACGTGGGCTTTTCTGGCAAGCAAGTGGGCGCTGTATCCGCCGGCATTCTGGCTTGGACTGCGGTTTATCGAACGCCAACTCAAAACCGGAGTCTGGAAAGCATATACCCGCGACGAGTTGTGCGACGAGGTGCGCCGCGCCGGGTTTGTGGTGCAACGAGTCGAAACGGTTTATGCCGGTTCCGGCTACCTGGTTGTTGGCGAAAAATCAGCTTGAGCGGCTTTTCCTGTATTCCGTAACGAGGTTGTGCGCCAGCCGGGTAGGCTCCGGAATGCGGTATCGGGTGGTGCATTGCAGGGTCCACTCGATAGCCTGGGACAGGCCGATCTTGTGTCCGACGGAAACGAAAATCGGTTTGCATCCCCGGCGCGAGCGCACGGCCGCGCCCAGAACCCGGTTTTGCTCGTCCAGCAGATGAGTAAAGGAACCCTTTGCGCCTTCCGGTTCGTCATAAACGCCGATCAATTTGCTTTTGGCGCAACCGATGGTGGGCCGATTCAAAAACAGCCCCAGGTGGGAGGCCAAGCCAAGTCTTCTCGGATGAGCCAGGCCGTGGCCGTCGAAAAATATAAGATCGGGGGCCGGATCAATCTTCCCGAACAACTCCAAAAGAATCGGCGCCTCGCGAAACGAAAGCAAGCCGGGAACGTAAGGAAATTTGATTTCGCCCACATGGATGAATTTGCCGACAACCCGCAGTGAAGGAAAGGCAAGCAGAACCACTCCGGCAAACGCCGCGGAGGAGTCCCTGGCGAACCCGATATCGGCGCCCGCAACGATTTTCGGAAGCTTGCGCCGCGCCGCGGTTTTAACTTTTCCGGCGAGCCGTTTTTGCAGTTGCACCGCGTCCCGGGGCGAAACCTCCCAGGAGTGGAGAGGTTTGATTTTCATGGAAACCGATTCGCGTCAACGCGCCTCCCGCTTGATTTCCGGACTTATCTCTCCGGCTGTCGGCTTAAAAAAATAAATCCCGGCCCGCCGGTGATCCATCTATATTTTATGTTCAAACCATTCATGGCACACCACACACATCCCCACATTTATGGAGGGAGGTATTACAATGGACAAATACACCCCACACCGATATGCAAAAGAACACAATACCAACCAGCAAGAGATTGCCGATTATATGAATGCTACGATATGGAGTGTCGATTCACAAGCGACCATCAGCGAGGCGGCCCAGTTAATGGATGAAAAGAAAATCGGATCCCTGTTAGTCAAGGTAAACGAGAACTATGAGGGAATTATTACGGAATCGGATTTAACACGCAGGGCGGTAGCCAAAGGATTGGATCCTCACAATACAAAAGTTTCCTCGGTCATGACCCAACCCATTTGCTCCATGGATTGCCATGAACCCGTCACAAAAGCCAATTCGGTCATGGCCAGCAATAAAGTTCGACACCTTGCCATCACGGACGATGACAAGATCGTCGGGATATTATCGGTCAAGGACGTCGTCTCATTTTTTTCCAACCCGCGATTGCGCTGAGGGCGGCGTATTCCAAACCGACGGGTTGCGGAAAAAGTCAATTGACTTGTCATGCGGCTGAGTTCGAGACTTTTTCCGCAACCTGTCGGCAAAGGAATTAAAAAGCTTGACAAAATCCCCGTTTTTAATAATAGTAATGGTTTCGCACTGAAAATTCATAAAAAAACAATCTTCTCCGACAGTCGTTTTGTCGTATCCCCCGCACCTCCTTGACCAAAACCGAGAATGCAAAACTCTGGGCCATTTATGGAATTCAGCGAGGTTATTTCTCTCTACAAAGATGATCTTTTGAAGGTTGAAGAGGAGATCAGGGAAAATTACGCATCCAACATTCCGCTGATTCCGGAAATCAGCGGTTATTTGATGAATGGCGGCGGCAAGCGTCTGCGTCCGTTGCTCGTTTTGCTCAGCGCGAATCTCTGCGGCGGGGCGGCCGGACTGCGAGCCGCCAGGCACGGTTGCGCCATCGAGTATATCCATGCCGCCACCCTGCTCCATGACGACGTAGTCGACGAAACCACCATCCGCCGTGGCAACGAAACCGTCAATTCAAAATGGGGTAGCGACGCCAGCATCCTGGTGGGGGATTTCCTGCTTTCCCAGTCCCTGATCTTAATCGCTTACGACTCCAATCCCCGAACCATCCAGGCCATCGCCGAGGCCGCGAAAATACTGGTTGAAGGCGGCATCCTGGAACTGTCCAAGGCGCGGCGGCTCAACATTTCCGAAGAACATTGCCTGGATATCATCTACCGTAAAACCGCTTCAATCATTTCGGTCAGTTGCCGGATCGGCGCCATTCTCGCCGAGGCCGACGCGGCGGAAGAGGAACGGCTGATCGCCTTCGGCAATAACCTGGGGATCGCTTTCCAGTTGGTGGACGACGTCATGGATTATGACGGCACCGAGGAACTGCTGGGGAAACCCGTGGGCACCGATTTCCGTGAAGGCCACGTCACTCTGCCGCTTCTTTACCTGTACAACCAGGCGGACGCGGGACTGCAAAAGGAAATCGAAAGTTTCGTTAAAAACGAGCACATCTCCCAGGGCGAATTCGACTACATCCTTGACCGGATGCGCGACGCCAAGGCGTTCGACTACACCCTGGGCAAAGCCCGGGATTACATCGAAACCGCCAAGGCCGATATCTGCCGCAAGGCCTTCAAATCGCCGGAACACATTGAAGAGTTGCTGGCGGTGGCGGATTACATTATCGACCGGCATGTTACGGGGAAACCCGCTCTTTACCAGGCATAAGCCCTTTTCTTCGCCAGGCCCCCCCGGCGATCCGCCCGGCCTCGCGCCGGTTTTTTCATCCCCTCCTTCAACGCCGATTGCGCCGCGGCCTTGCGGAAATACGATTTGCGGCCTATCATGAGTTGAGGTTGAATGGCAATCCAAAAGAGGTTCCGGCGATGCCCCCTCACCCCCATGTGGCTCTGGCAATCGATGCGGTAAAATACTATCTCGAAAACGGAGAGCCGCTTCCCTGTCCGAAAAACCTGCCGGAAGCGATGAAACGCAAAAGCGGGACGTTTGTTTCCATCAAAAAGAACGGGGTGCTTCGCGGCTGTATCGGCACCATCACGCCGTCGGAACCCGACCTGGCCCGAGAGATCATCCGCAACGCCGTGAGCGCCGCCACCCGGGACCCGCGGTTCCCGCCCGTTTCCCGGAAGGAACTGGCCGACTTGACGTTTTCCGTCGATGTGTTGACCCCGCCGGAGAAAGTTGACGATGTTTCCGACCTGGATGCCGGAAAATACGGAATCATTTTAAAAGGTGAGACCAAACAAGCGGTGTTGTTGCCCAATCTGGAGGGGATCGATACCGTGGAGGAGCAGATGACCATTTGCCGGAAAAAGGCGGGCCTGCGGAAAAACGATCCCGTCGAGTTGTTCCGGTTCCGGGTCGAGCGGTTTCACTGATTGTCTCAAACCCGGCTCCCGCCGCTTCCCATCAGCCCACAAAGGTGCATCGGCTCGCGGGCGTCCGCGTATCCATGTTGCGTCCGCGATTCAGATGATCGTCGATTTCCGCGGCACAGCCGATCATGCGGCCAAACAGGAACGTGGCAAAGCTGGCGGTTTCGATGTCGTTTTCCGCCAACCGGCCGGCTTTGTAATCCTCCCAGACCACTTTCAGCATGATCACGGCAATGACGGCATCGACATTCACGCAATAAACGTTACTGCTGACTTCCGCCTTGAAAAGAGCCTGAACGAGGCTGTGATAAAAATCGAGGAAAACATTGTGCAACCCTTTTTCCTTGAACAGGTTGCCGACAAACTCCTCGCGCGGGTCCACGTTGACCGGTTTGCCCTTGAACACGGGATGGTTGACGCACGGGATTTTGGCGTAGTTGAGATTGCCGAGTCCCTTTTGTTCTTTCTTGTAAGCCGCGTAGGATTGCGCGTAATCCATGGCCAGTTTGTCCAGGTCGATGCCGTGGTTGGCGTCGGCGGGACTTTTCAAGGAGGTGTTTTTAAACTGTTCGATCAGAAACGCCGCGGCCTCGTAGCCGTTGCCGCCGTGGGCAAAGCCCGTGTGGGTCAGAAACCCGACAAATGCCTTGTTGATCTGCACGCGGTCCGGTTGTTCGGGACCGTCGGCGCTGACGGCGCCCTTGGCTCCCTGCGCCGAGATGGTGCCCGGCCCGTTGGTGATGATCAAGCCGAGAAGAACCTGGAACTCGAACAGTTCCTCCTGCTTGGGCTCCCGCCCCAGCAGGGCCATGAATGCCGTTCGCGTGAAACTGCATTTGCCGATGAGGTCATCCATGGACATGCCGCAAAAAGCGTTTTCATCATGCTTGCCGGCAGGCGCCGTAGCTCCGACCAGGGCGCTGAACAGTTTGGAGTACCAGGGCAGTGCGATCAGGGTTTCCTTCGAAATGCGTTTCGTTTTTAAACTGTTCCATCCCAGCGTCATCCAAATCGCCGCCAGCACGGTGTCCTGGGACAAGGCAACCTTGTTTTCCCTGGCGAAGTCCAGGCAGAACTTCATGAAAACCGAGTTGCCCGCGCCCGCCGCCCGGGCCATAAGTTCGCCACGGCCATCGCCGGATTGGGGAAGCAACGCCTCCTTGTGCTTTGCCGCGTTTTTCAAAATGTCCGCGTAATCGAAATCCTCCATGGCGTCGCGCATCTCGGAAAACTGGAAGAGTTCCAGAAGCGCCGCGGCGGCGTCCATGGCGGCCCGGGCGGTTTTTTTCCCCATGATGGCGGCAACGGCGGCAAGCACCGTATTGGGCGAGTTGCCGTTCTGCCGGGCCGCTTCCGCCGCGGTGAGCGCCGCATGGCCGCGCAGGTTGACAAAACCGTTCAACGCCACATTGGCCAGCGCCTCGCCCGCCTCGCAGGGATATTGTTTGACCAGGGCAAACACCAGATTGGACTCGAAAGACTTGCGCGAGGCGTCGAGGATGGAAACATTGTGGATTTTGGAGACCTGGGTTTTCGGGTCCATCATGGAAGCGCCGCTGGCATCTTTCAGGGTTTCCCGTCGGAAAAGAGCGCCCACCTGTTTTTCCAACAGCGCGATTTGCTGGTCATAAGGCGACAGAGCCCGCACCACCGGCACATCCAGTTCCTTCGGCAACGGCAGTCCGCCATTGTTGCCGAACCAGCATTTCAGCGAAAGATTGCCCCGGGGCGCAAAATCGGGTTTCACCTTGTTGGCTTCCATGACGCGGGTGAGCGCCTCGGGAATATGCGCGATATTGGTGACCAGAGCGCCCTTTTTGGAAAACACCGGTTTGCTCGGCGTGTAAATACCGTCAACCCCGAAATACTCCATAAACCATCTTTCCTTGGCGAGCGCGTCGTCGCCGGACCCCGCAAGCGACCCCGCATGGCCGCAGGACTTGGTCAGCTTGGCTTTCCAACGCCCAACGACGCAGGCGACCAGGGGTTTTTCACTTTCGATCCCGCGCTCGTAATAGCCTCCCGGCTCGCAGTACAAAACGGCGGCCTTGGAGCGGTCGTCATGGTCCAAGGCATAAAGGAACTCCTTGGGTCCGTACTGGATATAAACGTCCTTGCCGCTGGACACGGAAGTGGTGGTTCCCCAGCCGGCAGTAGCCAGGTACACGGCGATGGTGGTGGTGAAGTTGCCGGAATTGGAGAAGATGGCGACACTGCCCTTGATCAACGACTCCTCCGGGTGACTGCCGCCCAGGGCGCCGCCGATGCGGACGTGGTTCCATGAGTCCGCCAGGCCCAAACAGTTACCGCCGAACAAGTCCACGCCGTTGGTCTGGCAGATGGCCCGCATGATGCGCGCATCCTTGACCGAAATTTTTTCGGTGAGGACAACGACTTTTTTCAATTCGGGGTTTTGGCGCACCGCTTCCGCGACGCCATCCTTCACCCCGGAGGGCGGCAGGTAAACCACCACCGTATTGAACCGGTGCCCGGCGGCGCGGCCTTCCTTGATGGAGTTGTAAACCGGGATTTTTCCCAGCCGGGTCTCCAGAAACTTGCCCGATTTCCCCGGCCCGGTTCCGAAAACGATATTGCCTCCGGAATATTCATGGCTGATGGGCGTTACCCCGGAGCTTTCCTTTCCCAGGATGTTCAAAACCACAACCTTATCCTGCGGGGTCGCCAATTCGGCCAGCGAATTGATCCCTACATAATAAGGAAACGCTTCCACTCCCTTTTGGTGCATTGCACAAACCTCCAACGGCTTATTTGATTTGCATTTTAGTTTTAATTGCTTCCTTGCCCCCGTTCGCCATCCACTGGTTCACTGCCATCGCGTAATTGATGACCTCGGACATGGCGCTGTCGTGCCCGAAAAAACGGTACGGCAGTCCGAGAGCCTCCAGGGTGTCGCGCAGATAGGACATGCCGCGGATCAAGTTCGGACCGCCCCGGCCGACCACGACAAACAGGGGAATGGGGCCGTGGGTTTGAAAAAACTCTTTCAGGCCATCCGCCATGGCGCGGAAGGTTTCATAGATGTCGGTGTTGTTGGCCTTGCCGCCGATGATGAACAAAACGTTCGACCGCGGCAACCAGTACTTGAAGGTGATTTTGGCGATTTCGTTCATCTTGGCATACGGGGGGTTGCCGCCGAAGTCGGAGGAAATGGTGGCCGCCTCGCCCAGCAGTTCGGTCACCATGGCATTGGCGCCGCCGCCGAAAGTGGGCGCCGTGATGGTGCCCTGGTCGTTGATGACGAAGACGTCGCTCTGCCCCTGGTACGTCCGGAGCTGGTTGATCTCCTGCTCGAACTCGGAATAATCGGAGGCGAACAGGTGGGAAGGCAGGCGCAAACGCTTCCACGACGGGTCGTCGATGTCGAACGCGGCCTTGAAATCGCAGGCAACCGGCAACAGCCGCCCCTTGCGGTTCATCATGCGGATGGGGTTGAGTTCCAGCAGGATCATGCCGTAGTTGTTGTACAGGTCCCAGAGTTTGGGCAGATTCTGCACCAGGGGGCTGATGATCTCCGGCGGCGCTCCCAACCCCGTCAAGGCGTTGGAGACGTGAAACGCTTTCAGCCCGGTCAACGCATCGAACGGCACCTGGGCGATTTTATCCGCCGGCAGTTCCTCGATGTCCACGCCGCCGTGGTGCGTGATGGTCATGGTGGGAGCGCGGTAAACCGTGCTGTCGCTGAGGGAGAAATAAACTTCATGCTTGGCCGGCACCGCGCCCTCGAACGTCACCCCGTCCGCCTTGACCTTGTGGTGCTCCACCTGATGGGTGGCAAAGTAAAGACGCTCTTTTTCCTTCAAGGCATCGGCGATGTTGTTGACCCGGCCGATCAACCCCGATTTGCCTTTTTTCCCCACGCCTCCCTTGAACACCGGTTTGATAAAAATTTCCCCATGCTTCTCGATCAACGCCTTGATATCGTCCACGCTGGCCTCCGGCCCCCGAACCTCGGAGTGAGGGAATTCGACCAGGTCCAATAACTTGCGTCCCCAGAGCATACCGGTCAGTTGCATCGGTCTCTCCCGCTTGAAAATATTCGGCTCACGACATCCGCAACGGGGATGATTATGAGCAAAAAGAGCCTATTTAGGCAAAATTTTTTGGGGAAAGGCATTTTGCCCTGCCCCATGAACCCATTGAGTTGGATTGTCAAATAAGCAGTTTAAACCAATTAAAAATTTTGTCAAATTTTTATAGATTTCGCCGGCACGCATCAAAAAAGCGGGGAAATGCCGGCTCGCGGCGGCAATGGAAACCCGAATTTCACTCTCCGGGAGGCAACCGTTTTTCGAGTTCCCGAACGCGGAACTTTTCTTCTTCCCCGGAAATAAACCCCTTTTCCCGGTCGATGGCCAGCATCGACATTTCCAGTTCCAGGGCCTCGCCGACGGCATCGCGATAACTGTGGCCGGGGCGCACGTCAAACGTCACCAGGCGGGTATTGAATTTGTCCGGCAACATATCGCGCAACCGGGCGTCGATGTCATTGGGGGACACGCCGCCGCCCACGGATACCTTGAGACCCTTCGACTGTATTTTCGCCACGCAATCCTTGACGCAAGCCAGAAGAGCGGGGTCCCGAAGAGAGCATTGCATGGATTTGCATAAATCCGTACAGCCGATGGTGACTTCATCCAGGTGCGCCGCCGGCGGCGAGGCCAGAATGGCGTCCAGTTGCTCCACGGCGGTGCGGGTTTCGATATTGATGCGCTTACCGAGCGCCGCAAACCGAATGGGCGTGGTGAAGTCGCGCACCGCGTCGATATAGTTCTCCAGGCCGTACGGCGATTCCACCATCGGCGCGACGAGAGCGTCGATTTTCATGGTCAGCAGGCGCTTGATGTCGCCGCGGGCGTTGGGGCCGCCGATTTTGACGACGACCGGCACGATGCCCGAACATAACCGGCTCCAGTAGTCGATCTGCTCCAGGCTCATCGCCGCGTCCTCGGTGGACAGTTTCAGGCCGCAAGCCCCGAACCGGGTTTTCAGGCGGCGCAAGGCTTCCAGCCATTGCGTCCGGGCGTCCGGGCGCTTCAGCACTTTGAACCGTTTCGATTTCATCGGTGTCTGCCCTTGGAGTCCCGGACAATCACGGCGGGGTCGATGCTGTTCACGGCGGGGCAACCGGTGAGGATCATCGCCTGCCGCAGTTCCCGGGTTTTTTCCTGGAGGAAGAATTCGACGCCTTCCCGGCCCGCGCCAAAGGCGGCGATGCAGACGGGTCTGCCGATCATGACCGCGTCGGCGCCCAGCGCGAGCATTTTGAGAATATCGATACCCTCGCGGATGCCGCCGTCAACCAGCACCTTGACCCTGCCGGCAACCGCGGAGGCGATTTCCGGCAGGACATCGGCGGTTCCGGGCATGTAGTCCATGACCCGCCCGCCGTGGTTGGAGACCACGATGGCGTCGGCTCCCGCCTCGACCGCCGCCAGGGCAGACTCGGCGTTCATGATTCCCTTGAGGATGAACGGCACGGACAGATGCTTTCGCAACTCGCGCAATTCGTCGATGGTTTTCGGCGCAACGCGCTGGCCCTTCATCAACATGGTTTTAAAGGAAGCGGCGTCGATGTCGATGCCGACGGCAATAGCCCCGGCCTCCTGCGCCGCCTGGAACCGCTTGATGATCTGCCAATTGGATTCCCGGGGCTTGAAAATCGGCACGCCAAGACCGCCCATCTTCTGGATGACCTCGAGACCGATCCGGTACTTGTCCGGGCTGGCGCCGTCGCCGACCATTCCCAGCGTGCCACAATTAATACAGCCGTCCAGCACCGCCTCGGCGTATTCCTTTTCGCTCATTCCCCCGCCCAGGTTGGTTTCCATGCCGGTAATCGGAGCGGCCAGGACCGGAATATCCAGTTTGCGCCCGAAAAGCTCCACGGAAAGGTCCGGGGTTTTGACGTTGTGCAGGGTACGCAGATTGATTTTGTACCGCGCCAGCGCCGCCAGGTTTTCCGTGAACGAATTGCCGACGCCGATGCCGCCGATGCCGGGAACCCTGCCGGCGCATTCCACGCCGTCGCAGACCGGGCAGGCCTTGCAGGCGGTATAAAATTTTTTGCGGGCATTGTTGCGGATAATATCCCAGGTCAGCGCATCCGTCCGCCCGGTTTCGATCTTGATGGTTCCGCGGGCCAGGTTGTTGCGTTGGATTGCTTCGCGGCGCGTCTTGCCGACGGAGATCACGTACCCGGTTTTGCCCAGGTTGCTTTTGAGTTCGGTGACGATATCGCCTGCTTCCTTCATGAGGATGACTTCGGCGATTCCCTTGATTTTCCGCGCCTCGTCCACGCCGCGGATGGAGAGGATTTTCCCCGGCGCGGGCGTCAGGGCGCGTTCGGCGGCGACCCAGGATTTGCGGGGCCGCAAATCCGTCGGCCTGCCTCCCAGGGCAATTTCAATCGCGGCTTTAAACAGGTTGATGCCCGTGGACAGGGGATAGGTGTAGGCGGACATCCAGCCGCCGCTCAGGCGGGCGGCGATTTCGACAATTTTGGGTCCGGACGGCGTGATCTTGAGGTCGCCCTTGGCGGCGCCGATATCAATCCCCAAAGCCCGGATGCCGGCCTGGAACAGTTGCGCCGCCTCCTCCTGCCGGGCGCGCGGCAGGTCCGAGGGCATGGTATGCCCCACTTCCACAAAATAGGGCGAGCGCTCAATGATCCGGTCGGCGATGCCGGTGATCTCGATGTGATTGTCAAACACCAGGGCGTCGAGGCTCAACTCCGGCCCGTCCATGAATTCCTCAACGATCAGGTTGCCGCTGACCGACTGCTCCTTGGCCTCGTAAAAAGCGGCGGTCAGGTCCTCCGCCTGCTGAATTTTCTTGACGCCGCGGGCGCCCATGTTGTCGCAGGGCTTGATCACCAGCGGAAGCGCCATTTCCCGCACCGCTTGATGGGCCTCCTCAAAAGTCCAAACCGGGCGGAAATCGGGCACCGCCACGCCGTTTTCCCTCAAACAGCGGCGCATCTTGATTTTATCGGTGGCCCGTTCCGCGACTTCAAAAGGGATGCCGGGCAGGCTCAGGGCATTGGCCACGGCGGCGACGGTCTGCGAGGCATCCGTCCCCACGGTCATCACTCCGTCCAGCGGGCATTCCCGGTGGAACTCCCTGGCGGCATTCACCGTCAGGTTGATGTTGCGCGTACTGACCACGAGCGGAAAATCGGCCGGCAACATTCCCGGCGCGTCGGCGTTGTAATCGGTCACCACCACCTTCAGGCCCATTTCCCTGGCCGCCTTGATGAGCGGCACCTGGAACACTCCGCCACCGATGATGAGCAAATGTTTCGGCCGTTTCACCGCCATACAAGCACCATCGAAAAGTTTCACGCAAAACCCGCGTCATAAGCCATATCGGCCCGCGACTCAAAATTCTTTAAGTCGACCGATGCGGTTCCGCCCTATCGACAACCATTCTATATTACTCGATTCGGTGAAATTATTTAAGGTTTCCGTGTAAAAAGCGTCGGCTTGACCGCGAAGTCCCGCTGGTGTACCGTTATCCGTAGTTTTTCCGTCTGGCAAGCTTCGGGAATTTCGGCGAGGTGATTCGTATGATGGTGCGAGTGCAAAGCGGCGCGGTGCTGGGCATCGAGGGCTATCTGGTGGAGGTGGAGGTGAACCTCGCGGTCGGCGTGCCGGGCATGTCGATCGTCGGCCTGCCCGATACGGCGGTCAAGGAGAGCGGCGACCGGGTGACCGCCGCCATCAAGAACACCCGGCTGGAATTGCCGTTGCGCCGGATCACCGTCAACCTCGCCCCCGCCGACATCAAGAAAGAAGGCTCCGCTTTCGACCTGCCCATTGCCCTGGGCATCCTCGCGGCCAACGGCCTCATCGACAAGGAGTCTCTTTCGCGTAGCGTGATTCTCGGCGAGCTGTCGCTGGACGGGCGCATCAAGCCGGTGCGCGGCGCGTTGTCCATCGCGACGATGGCCGCAAGGCAAGGCATCGACAGCATCATCCTGCCGCCGGCAAACGCCGGTGAGGCGGCGGTGGTCAAGGGATTGAAGGTTTATCCGATGGACAGCCTGCCCGCCGCCCTGGAATTTCTCGGCGGCGCCCTGGACGTGGCGCCGCAAACTTTCGCCGCGGACGAAGACGTTTTCCAATGCCCGGGGTATGACGTCGATTTCACCGACGTCAAGGGTCAGCAACATGTCAAGCGGGCATTGGAAATCGCCGCGTCCGGCGGCCACAACATTTTGCTGATCGGCCCGCCGGGTAGCGGCAAATCCATGCTGGCCAAGCGGGTGCCCACCACCCTGCCCTCGCTGACCCTCGACGAAGCTATCGAAACGACGAAAATCCACAGCATCATGGGCCTGCTCAAAAACGGTCCCGGCCTGGTGGTTCGGCGGCCGTTCCGCGCACCGCACCACACGATTTCCGACGCCGGTTTGATCGGCGGCGGGCGGTTCCCCACGCCCGGCGAGGTTTCTCTCGCCCATAACGGCGTTTTGTTCCTCGACGAACTGCCGGAATTCAAGCGCAACGTGCTGGAAGTCATGCGCCAGCCGCTGGAGGAGGGAACGGTGTCCATCGCCCGTGCCGCCGGGTCGCTGACCTATCCCGCCAACTTCATGCTGGTGGCGGCGATGAACCCCTGCCCCTGCGGCTACCAGTCCGACCCCAAGCGCGAATGCCACTGCACGCCCTTGCAGATCAAAAAATACCTTTCCCGCATCTCCGGCCCCCTGCTGGACCGCATCGACATTCATATCGAAGTCCCGGCGCTGGAGTACCAGGAGCTGTCCTCGGAAAACGTCGGCGCATCCTCCGCCGCCATCCGCGAATCCGTCGAACGCTCGCGCAAGGTGCAGTTGCAACGGTTCCGGGATGCCCGCAATTATTCCAATTCACAGATGAACACGCGGCAAATCAAGGCCCATTGCCCGCTGGACGAGGCGTCGAAAAACATCATGGCGATGGCCATGGACAAGCTGGGGCTGAGCGCCCGCGCCCACGACCGCATCCTGAAAGTCGCCCGCACCATCGCCGACCTCGCCGGCGAGGCCGATATCCAGTCCGAGCACGTCGCCGAGGCCATCCAGTACCGCACCCTCGACCGCAACAGCTGGATTTAGTAACAGTAACTTATCGCTGAAAAAAGTGGTTTTAGAATAGAAACCAGAAATGGATTTGGCATCGGATGATGCCGCTTTAAGGAAAGCGCCCGTAAAGTTCCTTACGGTGAAGAAACCTCACAAAGGTCAAACGTACTCTAATACGATAATAGCGATCACCGCCTCCGAGTTTTTTGATGTGCTTTATTTCTTGAAGATGTTGGGCCTTCTCAACGCTTTCTATTGTTTTCTTTATCTGGTTCTTGATGGAGATACTTTTAACTCGTTTCAAATCCCTGTTAAAACTTCTTTTGAAATCAACTTTCAAGCGGGACCTTCGAGTGTCTGAAAAATTTCCTCTTTGGACACGGACTCCGTGGTTCCGCCTTCTTTTATGGCTTTTGCAAGGGCAAGGTCTTCCATTACCTCAGAGAGCACATCATAGAAAATGTCTTTTCGCTCTTGAAGAACTTCAAGCAATGCCTGCTTGAAAATTTTCTTGATTTCTTCCTCTTCCATGGAGATTTTAACCATATTGGTCTCCTAAATTGAAGATGGCGGAGGACTACTGTGTATAATGGATGAAGTAACGCATTTATTAAGTAGCCCCAAGGGGAATTGAACCCCTGTTTCCGGCGTGAGAGGCCGGCGTCCTAACCCCTAGACGATAGGGCCACGTTTTATTTCTTTAGATCATTCTGATGTATCACAATCCGTCCTTGTCCATCAAGGGCGGACCGCTCGATTTTCGGTTCTTTTTTTTCTCCAGGCGGACGGCTTCCTCGGCTTCCAGGTCGCGCTTGTTCAGGCGAAAGACCAGGAAAAGCGTCAGCAGATACGAGGGAACGGACATGGTCGCCCACGGCACCAGAAACCGGCCACCCGGCGAAATTGCGCTGGGCGCCGAGGTATTCCCCGTCGGCGCCATGAACAAAAACAACAGCATTCCTATGAAAACGCCGGCGAAAGAAGAAAGGGCGACCTTATGCGCCACTTCGTTCCAGTACAGATCGTGAATCACATGAAAGTCGGACACATAGGCGCCCAGCAGGGCCAGATTAAACAAAATAAACATGACGCCCATAAGAAAGTCGTTGGTGACGGCCACGGTGGCCGCCAACATGTAAACGGGCGAAGCGAGCGCCACAAGAAAAGGATTGCGTATGTTTTTCATGGTGTCAAACCGGTTGCCGATCGGGAAACTGGCTCGGGTACAGGGATTCGAACCCCAACTTTCTGATCCAGAGTCAGACGTCCTACCGTTAGACGATACCCGAGTATGGTTTTCTTATTTTAAAATATTAGTTTGATCTTTCGGACCTGTCAAGATAAATTGATTTTTCAACTTATTATAAATAAAGTACATAGAGCAACCCGGCCTTTTGGCCAGTTGCCAGAACACCATGCGCGTTATCGCGGGAACATGCAGGGGCGTCAAGTTGTCGAGTTTCAAGGGTAGCGCCATCCGCCCCACCCTGGACCGGGTCAAGGAATCGTTTTTTAATCAGGTGAGCCCGATCATCGAGGGGGCGCGGTTCCTGGACTTGTTCGCCGGAACGGGAAGCATCGGCATCGAGGCTTTGAGCCGCGGCGCGGCGCAAGTGGTGTTTGTCGAAAACGACCGCAAGGCGCAGGACCTGATTTATAAAAACCTGGAGATTTGCCGCTTCCTCAATGAACGTCCCGACGGTTGGCGCGTCATGAAATCCGACGCCTTGCGGGCCATCGAGGTTCTTGGCGAGCGGGGAGATTCTTTCGACCTGGTTTACGTGGACCCGCCCTTCGAGCAGAAGGTTTATGACGCCTGCCTGCTGAAGCTGGCTCATTCCACACTCTTGCGCGAGTCGTCTCTGGTGGTGGTCGAGCATTTCCACAAGGACGCCCCGCGGGAAAACTATGATAAAATAAATCTCAAACGCAGGCGGCGGCTCGGCGATTCCTGCCTCTCCCTGTATGGCTTAAACAGTTCCTGACTCAGGCAACCGGCTTCATGAAAAGAAAAATCGTAGTGGCAATGAGCGGCGGTGTTGACAGCTCCGTCGCCGCGGCGCTGTTAAAACAGCAGGGCCATGATGTGATCGGCATTTCCCTGCAACTCTGGGATTACGGTTCCGACACCGACGACCGGTTCGGCACCTGCTGTTCGCTTGACGACCTGGCCGATGCCCGCCGCGTCGCCGACAAACTGGAAATTCCGTTTTACATCCTGAACATGGAAAAGGCGTTCAAGGAGGAGGTGGTCGATTACTTCGTCTCCGAATATCAGCAGGCCAGGACGCCGATTCCCTGTACGCTGTGCAACCAGAAAGTCAAATTCGACCAACTCATGAAACGCGCCGAAATTCTGGGGTGCGATTTTCTGGCCACGGGGCACTACGCCTCGGTGGCGCGGGACGAGTCGGGAAGGCTGACCATTCGCCGGGGCCGGGACCCGAGCAAGGACCAAAGCTATTTCCTGTTTAACCTGTCACAGGATCAAATCCGCCGGCTGATGTTTCCCCTGGGCGGCATGAAAAAACATGAGGTGCGGGACCTGGCGCGCTCCCTGGCCTTGCCGGTGGCGGAGAAATCCGAGTCGCAGGAGATTTGTTTCATCCCGGACAATGATTATTCCAAATTTCTGGCCAGGCAATCGGACGGAAAAATTTTCAGGGACGGGCCGGTGGTCGATTCGTCCGGCACGGTTTTGGGGACCCATAAGGGTTTTGCCGCCTACACCGTCGGGCAAAGAAAAGGCTTGAACCTGGGCGGCTTGAGCGAACCTTATTTTGTCACCGGCATCGACGCAAAACGCAACGAGGTTACCGTGGGGCCCAAGCGGGAAACTTTCCGCAAGGAATTTTTCGTGGACCGGGTGAACTGGTGCCTGGAGCCGGACACGGCGTTCCGGGCGGCGGTGCAGATTCGTTCGCGCCACCGGGCCGCCGCGGCCGATTTGACGCGGCTTGCGGACGGGCGCGTCCGGGTGGCCTTCGATGAACCGCAGTTGGCCATCGCGCCGGGCCAGGCGGCGGTGTTCTATCGCAACGATTGCATTGTCGGCGGCGGCTGGATCGAATAGGCCCCGCCTGCGCCGCGCAGTCATCCCAACGGACCGCGGACCGAGATATTTTTTTCACCTCTGTTTTTATTTGTTATACTCCGGGACGGGAAAATGCTCCGCCAGACCCGCAACGCTGTCCCAGGCGATTCCCGACAACAACCCCTGACCGGCTTGCCTCAACCAGCCCCGCCGAAGAGTCATGGAAAACCAAAAAACAGTGAGCCGCGCGGCCGGAACCGTGGGCGCCATGACCCTCATATCGAGGGTTTTCGGTTTCCTGCGCGATATGGCCATCGCCATGATGTTCGGATCGTCGGCGGCGGCGGACGCTTTTTTCGTCGCGTTCCGCATTCCCAACATGCAACGCAGGGTCCTCGGCGAGGGCGCGATGACGGCGGCGTTCGTGCCCGTATTCTCCGAATACCTGAACACCAAAAACAAGGAGGAGGCGTGGGATTTAACGTCCAACTTGTTTTCGCTCCTGTTCCTCATTCTCATGGCGATCACGTTGTTGATCCTGTTGTTCGCCCCCTATGTGATCACTTTGCTGGCCCCCGGTTTTCTTGAGGAGCCGGGCAAGTTTGACTTAACGGTTTCCCTGACCCGGTGGATGGCGCCGTTTCTGGTCTGCATCGGCCTGGCGGCCCTGTGTATGGCGATTTTGAATACGTGCAAGGTGTTCGCCCTGCCCGCCGCGGCGCCCATTCTGTTGAATGTCTGCATGATCGCCGCGGCGCTTCTGGTCTCGCCGCGCCTGGAACACCCCATCTACGGCCTGGCCATGGGGGTTCTCGCCGGCGGGGTTCTGCAACTGGCCATTCAACTGCCCGCCGCGATGCGCAAGGGATTGAAATTTACCTTTTCCATCAACTGGAAGCACGCGGGAATCATCAAAATCGGCAAGTTGATGGGCCCGGCCATTCTGGGAATGGCCGTTTATGAGATCAACATCATGGTGGACACGATTCTGGCTTCCCTGCTTCCCGGAGGGTCCATCTCCTACCTTTATTACGGCAACCGGCTGGTACAGCTTCCCCTGGGAATATTCGGCGTGGCCCTGGGGGTCGCCCTTCTTCCCATGCTGTCCGGGCAGGCGGCGCGCAAGGAGTTCGCGGAATTAAGACACACCCTGTCGTTCGGCATCCGGCTGATCCTGTTTATCACCATACCCGCGACCGTGGGATTGATCCTGTTGCGGTTCCCCATCATCAACACGCTGTGGGAGCGGGGAGAGTTTACGCGCACGACGACGGAAGGCACCGCCACGGCACTTTTGTATTACTCCGTCGGGCTCTGCGCCTTTGCCGGAACAAAAGTTCTGGTGGCGGCTTTTTACTCTTTGCAGGACACAAAAACTCCGGCGAAAATAGGCGCGTATGCGATGCTCCTGAATGTTTTTCTCAACTTGATTCTCATGGGCCCCTTGCAACATGGGGGCCTGGCGCTCGCCACTTCGCTGTCGGCGCTGTTCAACAGCGTACTGCTGATTCACTTTTTGAGAAAGCGGCTGGGCCTGCTCGGAGGGCGCAAAATCCTGGCTTCGGTTGCCAGGCTCTCGCTGGCTTCTTGCGTTATGGGAGTACTGGTGTATTATTTCAGCCTGTTTTTCTTCGACCCGCAAGCTTCCCTGGGGCACAAGTTGCTCGTGCTGACCGGCGGCATTGCCATCGGGATGTCCAGCTTCGGGGCGCTGTCCCGCCTCATGAAAAACGAAGAGTTGACCTTTCTGAAAACCTTGTCTCCCGGAACCCGTTAAGGCCGCGTTTGACAAACAGGTGCTGAAAAAGTCGGATTGAGGCGGTTTTCTTTAACGTCATGCTGAGCCCGTCGAAGCATGGCGTCACCCTTCGACAGGCGCAGGGTGACAACCTTATGCCCTTCGCGGGACTTTTTCAGCGCCGCGTTAATTACCGGCCTCACGGGGCGCGGTCTCAGGTTACGGGGAATTTCTTGGACGGGTCGCCGCCGTTGTCGTCTTCGTACTCATCGCCGTAATCTTCCAGAAATTCGTCGTCATCTCCCATGAGCTCTTCCTGTTCATAAACGACTTGATCGTCCTCCTCGTCATCGGGTTTTTCCTCTTGAGGCGGCTCGGGAAGTTCTTCCCACACGACAACGCGGGAGTTGCCGCGGTCGGCGATATAAAGGCGGCCGATATCCTCTTCATCTTCCGGGTCTTCATCCAGGAACAACCCGCACGGATCGTTCAAGGTGCAAGCGGAGGCCTCACCTCCCCGGTTGACCTTGTTGTCGGTAAAGGTCTTCTGTCCGATCACCAGGTCCGCCGGCCGGCCGTTTTCCGTCGGTACTTCTTTCCAGACCAAAACCCGGTTGTTGGACGTATCGGAAACAAACAAACCTTTCCTGCCGTACGTAACATCGGTGGGGAAATACAAACCCTCCGCCGACACATTGGCGGTTCCCTGACCGGCGTTGGGCGTTCGGCCGTGAAAATCTTTTTGTCCGATCACCACGTCGGCGGGCTGTCCCACGCTGTTGGGGAGCTTGTTCCAGATCAAAACCCGGTTGTTTCCCTGATCGACCACGAACAGCCGGTCGTTCTCGGCGTCATAACAAACGCCGGTGGGAAAACTCAGGGTATCCGCCCGGGTATTGTCGAAATCGCCGCGGTTGGGTTCCCGTTCGTCCATGCTGGCCTGTCCCAGGGCGATGTCCGCGTTCCAACCGTTGCTGAAGGGAATTTTCTTCCAGAACAGCACCCGGTGATTGTCCTTGTCGACCACAAAGACGTGCTGGTCGTCGCCGGAACAGATGCCCATGGGGAAAAAGAGGGAGCCCGAGCCGACATTGCCGCGGCGGTTGCACTCGCCATCCTCGAGATTGTCCTGTCCGAGCACCAGTCCGGGCGCCTCGCCATCCTCCGAGGGCAGTGTCTCCCACCGGACAACACGATGATTGCCGCTGTCCACCACGTAGAGTTTGCCGTCGATCACCGCCACGCCCGCCGGTTGCGATAGACTGTCCTCGCCCGATTTGGTAACGGTGAATCCGTCCAGGTCTTCGTCGCCGACGCCGGAGGTCATTTCATCCAGCGTGGTGGTCATGCCGCGGTTTTCCAGGCAGTCGGCGAAATCTTCCTGGCCCAGCACAACCCCGGCGGGCTCGCCGTTTTCCTGGGGAATCTGGTCCCAGACCAGTACGCGATGATTGCCGCGGTCGGAAACAAAAAGCATTTCCCCGTACTTGCAGACGTATTGAGGCTCGCTCAGCGTGTTGTCGCCGGGGTCGTCCGCCCCCCGGTTGGCCTCGCACATGGTGGGGTCTCCCTGTCCGAGGATCAGGACGGCGCCCTTTTCGGATTCCCGCCCTTCCGCGCTTTCCAGGTTAACTTCATCCTCGTCGCCCAAATCGACTTCGTCTCCCCGCGTTTGCGCGAGGTCGGTCGATTCGTCGATGGGGAGGTCCTGCTCATTTTTTTCATCCGGGTCCAGCTTCTCGTCACCAGCCATTCAAGCAACCTTTCAGTAAAACCGGCGTTATTAATTCAGGGCAGATGCAGGCGTTGCCACATGGCAATCACCTTGCGCCCGTTTCTATCCTTGTGGGAACCGTCCCAAACCGCGAAAGAGACCAGTATCGGCGCGTTAGTGTCGAACTTGACGTCCCATTTGTTCAAGGAGTCCAGGGTGCGGTAAAACACAACCTTCCATTTTCCTTCCTTCCAAACGCCCTTTCCCTTGATGTTCTGCCGGGTCCGCGGTTGCGGCGTCAAGGTGCCGAAGCCCTCGGCGTTCAGCTCCTCGACGGGAACGGTTCGGAACGGATTCAGCGATTCCACGGGATTCACTTCGCCGCCAAAGATCATGGTGTCGAGGTCCATCCCCTTGGTAGCATATTCCAATTTTTTTTTGGTTTCAATGTCTTGTTGCCAGTCGGCGCGCCATTGCCAGATATTCACCACCTTGCCCCGGTTGCCCATGCCGAAGAACGGTTCGTTGTGACCGTGGGCATGAAGCACCACGTCGCCCAGCGCAAACTCCATGGCGACGGCGTCCTTGAAATCCTGGTGGCGGCTGGAGGAGCGGTTGGGCGTTTTGTCCTCCCACTCCAGCCGGAACGCGATTGCCTCGTCGTTGACCAACGCCTGAACCTTGATGCCGTTGACGGGAGCCCGGCGCGCGCTGAGGGGAATCAAGTGCACTTCCCTTGCGGGGGCCTCCAGCCAGGCGGGGTCGTCGGGCTCTACGGCAATGTCGCCTTCGACTTTTTGCGCATGTAGATCGCTTTCGTAGAGGGCTTCCTTATAATTCCCGATGTCGATTTTCGACCGCACGAAGGCGGCCAGGTCCCAGCGCTCCGGGTCCGTCAGATGGCTGTAAGAGTTCATCGGCGTGCCGTCGATTCCGGCGGTCAGGGTCAGGTAGATGTCCTTTTTTTCAAACCCCCACTTGTAGGCGTTGGGGTCGGTGAGGTCGTACACGAACGCCCGATGGTCCCAGATGTCGAACAGGTTGTCGGCGAGGGGGCCGTCGCCTTTCAAGTCGCTACCATGGCACCGACTGCAACGCATCTCGGTGAAAATCTGTTTTCCACGGGCCAGCGCCTCCGGGGTGTCGGCGGGCGGCGTTCCCACGGCGATGGGAGGTTTGGGTTTTTCCTGCTCGAAGCGTTTGGAGAAGGTCTTGATGTATGCGACCACCGCCCGGGTTTCCTCCTCGGTGAGCGATGCGCCCCAGGCCGGCATGGCGGTCCCCGGAATGCCCCGCGTGATGGTGCGGAAAATGTCGGCGTCCCGGGGGAGCGAGCCGGCGGGAGTGGAGCGGTATTTAAAAATCCCTTTGCGGAAGTCCCGGGCCCACGGGTACAGATAAGCCATGGCCTTGCCGCCGCCATTGCCGTCCAACCCGTGGCAAAACGAGCACATGTGCTTGTAAATGGTCTCCCCCACGACCAGCGAACTCTTGCCGGAAGACGGAGGCGGGACATCGCCCTCGTGCCCCCATGCCGGCTCCCCGCCGACTCCCCGGAGAAACAAGCAAAAGACGGCCAGAAGAAAAACGTACTTCTTAACGCACATGCGGACTGGGCGCTGACAGGGTATACAACGATTCATTGCCGTTCAAGCCATCCTCGGAGATGTCCACCCAGATTTTCCTGCAATTGCGGCGGTAATCGACGCCCAGACAGTAAAACAGGGGATACCGTTCCGTAAAATAAATTACCGGGTTAGAAAAATAGACGCTGACATGGTCCCTTTTGGCGGTTTCAATGGCCTCGTCCACCGTGGTTTTTTCCGCGTCGACTTTTCGCAACACTTTGCGGATCACCATATAGTCCAGCTCGCCGTTGGAGTCGAGGTCGTAGTAAGTCGAGATCAGCCCCGGGATACTCATCACCTCCCAGCCGCGGTAGGAAGGATGCCCCCATCCGGGTTCCCGGGGAATGTCCGAGAGGGTGTCGATGCGCTCGAAATCATGGCGCGCCGATTCCAGGGCAAAACCCGTCCCCGCCGCCGCCACCGTAGCGGCCAGCATTGCGGAGAGCAGGATCGGGATATATTGACGTTTCATATCGGTAACCATTTGCAAAAATCCCTCGATTTGCGAAAGCAATCGAAACATTCGGGGGATTTACCAAGATACCATATTTCGCCCGCCGCCGGACAATGTAATGTTGCGCAAACGATGCACTCCGCAGTTCTCATTTTTTCGTCAACCCCGACAAGCCGGCGATGAGGTAGGACACCAGAACGTAACCCATGACTTGCAGAAAATCGAAATAAATCTGCACCCAACCTGTTAGGTTAATCGATGGATTGCTTGCCGTGCGAAACTTGACCAACGGTAAAAATTTATCCAAACAGAAAATTAGTTTTTCGTAGAATCCCGGTGGAGCGCAGTGAGGAACATAAAGCAATATCACACCTACGGTGATTAAACCTAAAACCCAAAGAAGGGTATGTTCATAACGGTATCCGTAACCGATGAATGTTTTTTGTAAAAGTAGCCAAAAATAGCGCAAAGTCCGACGATTCGTATTGAGCCGCTCTTGCTCTTTTTTTTCATAACGAATGTCATCCGCCGTATCCTTGCGCCCGTGTTTTTCCAGAACGTTCGCCAACTGTTCGTAAGGTTGTGGGGAATGGCTCTTCTGTTTATCCCCCAGCCACTCCAAGTACCAATCAACGTTCCGGTCAGCCATATCGTTTTCACCGTCCGCGCTGAACCCGCCCAGCCAGTCGTATGTGAACCCTTCTCTCACCAAGTGATTCGGCCAGGCATCGGGATGGTCCTGAATGGCGCGAACCCTGGCATTACGCAACGTCAGTTTGGCATCATCCTGCCACGTCGCATGTTTAGCCCCTTGCGCCAGCCTGAATTCCCCGTCAATCCTGGCTCCCGTCAAATTGAAGGAAGGGAGATTTTGGCTTCCCGCAAGAACTAGACTGCCGCCGATTTTGGCCATGACAAGGTTCACGGTTTCCAGGAACTCAGATTCAACGTGGTGCATGAAAAGATCGTCACCCACTTGGAGTTTCTCCATATTCAGTTCGCCGGAGAATGTGGAGTTGCCCATATTCAATTGGCGGCCTATCTTTGCGCCACGAAGGATCACCTCGTTGAACTGGGCGCCATCTCTCATAAGGAGACTGTCTTCCACCCGTAGGCTGTCCATAATCAGTTCGCCGGAGAATGTGGATTTGTTCAGGGAGATCAGGTTCGGAGTTTGCAGGTGGAAAAAATCGACGTCTTTTTCAAACCGGCAAAAGTCCAATGCCAGAAAATTTGCCAGAGTTGCATCGGACAGGTCGAGTTCTTCGGTGAACCATGCACCCGAAATGGCAACTTTTTTATGGGCCAGGGTCTTGCGGTGGCCTTCGTCCAGGAGAATGGTTTTGAGAAACCGTGGCCGCAGTACGCGGTTTTCTTTCCCCGCCCAGTCGCCCGGGGTTTTCGGGTCGAGCGGGCCGCCGTAGCCAGGCTCTGTGTTAAAGTCGGCCTTTTCTCCCGCCACGAGTTTTTTCCAGACAAATTTTTCCTGGTCACTCCAGTCGTTTTTTTCCAGCATGAAAACACCTTGTTAAAAATGAGACCTTTGCATAAGTCGAGATTCGCCGCCCCGGTGTCATCGCGAGCCGCCACCGGCGGCGTGGCGATCCAGCCCGGTCACGCCCGGTGGGAATGGGTCCTTTCTGGATTGCTTCGGCTACCGCCTCGCAATGACGCTCACCGGGAAATTAGTCCGATTAACGCCGGGTGTCAAGGATCATGAAATTGAATGCCGGTTTTTCCTTGGCACCGACGCTCCGCGTCCTCCATCTCTCGTTCCCACGCTCCGCGTGGGAATGGATCGCCTTGCCGCTCCGCGGCAATCATTGTGGACGCGGGAGCGTCCTCAAGAAGGGGGTTCCCACGCAGGAGCGTGGGGGAACCAGCAAGGAGGCAGAGCGTGGGAACTAGCACTGGAATGCGGAGTGTAGGAACGAGGAGACGTGCTTCCTAAACCGGTTTGGGCAACAGGCCCTTCACTTGACTGCGAGTCGGCGTGGGTGGATGACCGCCGACCCTACCCCCCGTAACCTTGCAACCCGGCGAACCAACAGGGCCTGCGCCGACGCATACCTGCATTTTGCGCTATATGTAAGGGATAAAAAAATGGAGGCGGGCAAACGCCCGCGGGAAGAGGGCTAAACTTTCGACTGAGATCAAGCTCCAGACAGCGCAGTCGGA
>JBHHYO010000025.1:0-31961 GCA_046757665.1 Nitrospinales bacterium | reverse complement strand
TTTCGTTCCTCGTTTTTCAAAATTTTTTTTTCGCGAAAACCGGCTCCGGTCAGGCGCGATCGGCGGAACAAGCGTTCGCAAAAGGATGACGGGGGCGGGATCAGTCAGGCTCTGTCATGGTTCGATAAAGCCTGCTCTGAGCCTGCCGAAGGGGGCTCACCATGACGGGCGGGCAACGCTCGCGGATGGTGTGGTGGATTCCATGCTTTCAGCCGGGCAGGATGTGGGTGCCGGTTTTTTCCTGCATGGCCTCTGTCAGGTCGGGCAAGCGGGCGATGATGGCTCGCTTGCCGCCGTTTCTTAGAAAGCTGATGGCGGCTTCCACCTTGGGTTTCATACTGCCCTCGGCGAAATGCCCGGCCTGGAGATAGGCTTCCATCTCGCTTGCCGTGGCGGATGCGATGGGCCGGGGGTTTGCGGTGTTGAAGTCCAGGTAGGCGAAGTCCACTGCCGTCAGCATGACGAAACACTCGATGCCCACCTCGGCGGCCAGCAGGGCGCTGGTGCGGTCTTTGTCGATGACGGCCTCGACGCCGCGCAGTTCGCCGCCGGCGGTGCGGACAACGGGAATGCCGCCGCCACCGGCGCCGATGGCGATGAATCCGCGCTCGAGGATTTCGCGGAAAATGCGTTTTTCGACGATCTCGATTGGCATGGGAGACGGCACCACGCGGCGGTATCCGCGCCCGGCGTCTTCTTTCAGTTTCCAGCCGCGCTCCCGGCCCAGGCGCTCTGCCTCCGCGTGCGAATAAAACACGCCGATGGGTTTGTCGGGATTTTTAAAGGCCGGGTCGTTGGCATCGACCACCACCTGGGTGATGACGGCGAAGGAGCGTTTGTCGATGCCCCGGCATTTGCCGGTGCTTTGGCACACGTTGTCGAACACGTTTTGCAGAATATAGCCGATCCGCCCCTGGCTGTCGGCGACACAGACGTCCAGGGTGATTTGCCGGGGAAACTCGTGTCTGGTGAGTTCCTGTTGAAGAAAAATTTGCCCCACCTGCGGGCCGTTGCCGTGGGTGATGATGATTTTATGATAGCCGCGGTCCACGAGGTCGGCGACTTTCTCCATGCTCTTGCGGGCGATAATAAACTCTTCCTTCTGATGGGCATGGGTTTTGTCGGGGACATTGAGGGCGTTGCCTCCGAAGGCGATGAGCAGGCTGGGGCAGTCGTTTTTGTGATTCATGATTCGGGGCTCGCCGACGGGACGTTATTGCCAAAACGGTTGCAAAACGGATTCCAGGGTTGGACTGCCGATTTCCTGAAGCTCGTATTTCACCCGCACCGACGGCTTGCGGATATCGATCACCCGCGACAAGTCAATGGGCGTCCCGATGATGACCAGATCGCAGTCGGCGGCGTTGATGGTATTTTGCAAATCCCGCATTTGCTCCTTGCCGTATCCCATGGCGGGGAGCACGTTGCCGATCGCGGGATATTGGTCGAAGGTTTGCTTGATGGTCGCGGAAACCCAGGGCCGGGGGTCGATGATTTTCTTCGCGCCATAGCGTTCCGCGGCGATTACTCCGGCGCCGTATTTCATCCCGCCGTGGGTCAGGGTCGGCCCGTCCTCGACGACCAGAACCCGGCGGCCGCCGATTTGCGCGCCGCCTTCCACCGAGAGGGGCGAGGCGGCTTCTATCAATACAGCGTCGGGGTTGACCCGGCGCGCGTTGTTGCGAACGGTTTCGATATCTTTGTAATCGGCGGTATCTACTTTATTGATGACGACAACGTGGGCTCTTTTTAAATTTGCTTCTCCGGGATAGTAGGCGAGTTCATGCCCGGCGCGGTGCGGGTCGGTCACGACGATTTCCAGGTCGGGCCGGTAAAAGGGCAGGTCATTGTTGCCGCCGTCCCAGACGATGATATCCGCCTCCTGTTCCGCCTGCTGGAGAATGGCTTGAAAATCCACGCCGGCGAAGATGGGACAACCCAGGTCGATATAGGGTTCGTATTCCTCCATTTCCTCGATGGTGCAGTTGTGGGCCGTGAGGTCGGCGATGGAGGCGAAGCGTTGGACTTTTTGTTTTTCCAGGTTGCCGTAGGGCATGGGATGGCGCACCGCGACCACTCGCTTGCCGCGGCTCCGCAAAATTTTCGTGACTTTTCTGGAGGTTTGGGACTTGCCGCATCCGGTGCGCACGGCGCAAATGGAGACGACTTTCCTAGCCGAGCGGATCATGGTGCTCGCCGCGCCCTGGAGCCAGAAATCGGCTCCGGCGGCCAGCACGCTGGTGGCTTTGTGCATGACATATTCGTGAGGAACGTCGCTGTAGGCAAACACCACAATGTCTACATTGCGGTCGTGAATGAGCTGGACCAGGCGGTCCTCCGTTTGAATGGGAATGCCCCGGGGATAGAGTTCGCCCGCCAATCCGGGCGGATACGTTTTACCGTCGATACCCGGTATCTGCGCGGCGGTGAAGGCAATCACCTCATAGGCGGGGTTGCCGCGGAAGAACATGTTGAAGTTGTGAAAATCCCTGCCCGCCGCTCCCATGATAATGACTCGCTTGCGCGTCATCGGCACCGTCTCTTTTTTATCGCGTGGACGAACTTGAATCTTGAAAATACCTTAACACATAGAAATCAAAAATGTTTCTTACTATAATCAAAGCAGTTAAAGCCACCATTCAAGGCCCCAATTGCCGGATGGCTTCGTAAACCACGACGCTGACGGCGTTGGAAAGGTTGATCGAGCGGACACGGGAATCGTACTGGGGAATACGAAATGTCCGCCCTGGATGCGCCGATAGCAATTCCTGGGGGAGCCCCCGGGTCTCGCGGCCAAAAAACAAATAACTGCCCGCCTCAAAACGATGATCGAAAAAACTGGCGGTGGATTTTTTTGAAAAAAAGACTTTCGGCGCCTGGGAAGGGATGGACTGAAAGAAGGCGTCCAGGTTTTTGTACCGCATAACCTGCAAATGCGGCCAGTAATCCAGGCCGGCCCGTTTGAGTTGCGTATCGTTGATCTGGAAACCCAGGGGTTCTATAAGGTGAAGGGATGTTCCGGTCGCCAGGCAGAGCCTGCCGATGGAGCCCGTGTTTGACGGGATTTCCGGTTCCACCAAAACGATATGCAGGTTATGGGGCATCGCGATGTTTTAAGAATTACCGGTTAAAAGCGGCGCCGACGGATACGCAAGGAGGCTTTGCCATGCGCGATTTTTTCAAGAGTTCAATAGCGGCGGTTTGGGTTTGCCTGATTTTCCAAACGGCGGCGCGGGCCGAAGCGCCTGCCGGGTTCGAGACCCGCAGTCTCAGCCAATTCCTCAAGGTGGCCGTGGTCGGTGACACGGGAATCGGCAAACGGGCATTCGCTCCCGGTTTTCGCGCTGTCCAGCAAGCCATGGCCCGGCAAGGGGCGGACGTTCTGTTGCACCTGGGCGATTTTGTTTATCAACCGAAACGGTTTCCCGCGGTCTGCAATCCGGATCACATCCGCGAGATTCGCCGAACCCTGGTCGAACCGTACCGGTTTCGGCTGTTTGTTCCGGGAGACAACGACCTGCCGCCGCAAGTATGGAAACCCATGGCTTCCGGTTGCTGGAAATTCATCGACCCGCTGGACACGCCGTTTGACTTGCCGGCGCAACCCGGCCCGGGTTCTTTTGAAGGAACGAAAGTCATCGGCAACGTTCTGTTCGCGGTTCTCAACACCTATCCGTGGCGGGACCCCACAACCTGGCTCGGCCCGAGAATCGAACGGGCGCGGCGCGATGGGCTGTGGATTGTTCTGGCCCTGCATGAACCGCCGGTTACCACGGCCTGGTTCAAGGACAAACGCGGCACGGTACTGAAACAGATCGACGCTCTGCGGCCCGACCTGGTTTTCGCCGGCAACCAGCACTCCTACGAACGGTTCAAGCCGATGGGCTTTCGCCGCGGCAAAGAAGGCCTGTCCGTCATGCAGACGAATGCGGCAAAATATATTCGCGGCCGGGGCGTCATCTATATTGTCTCCGGCGGCGGCGGAGCAACGTTCAAGCCGTTTGCCGACATGCAGGGAGTTGAAAAACGCACCGCGCCGGAAGAGGTATTCGTCGCCCTGGCGGTGCGGGCGCTCGTGAATCATTTTATGATTCTGGAGTTCGAGCCGGAGAGGATGCGCGGCAGAACCTACCGGGTTTGCCCCGCCAAAACTCCGGAGGAAAACCCTCGCTGGAAACCGCAAAAGGAGTTTTGGAAAACCATCTCCCTGCCCTGCGACGAGTTGCCGGAGGGGGTGACTGTTTTCGACGAATTTGAAATACACAAGAATCGGGGAAATTAACCGGCTTGGCCCGCGACCGCCGGCAATAAAAGAGAGCCCGCTGTTATTTCTCTTTTACGATTTCCAAAAGTCGGTCGATGATTTCCAGCGCCCTGACGTTTTCCGCCTCGGCCTTGAAGTTGAGAATGACTCGATGTTCCAGGACCTGCCGGGCCACGTGGCGGATATCGTCCGGGGTGATGCTGAACCGGCAGTCCATCAGGGCCTTTGCCTTGGCGGCAAGGACGAGGTATTGCGACGCCCGCGGGCCCGCGCCCCAGCTCAGCCACTCATGGACAAAATCGGGGGCGATGCCGTTCCGCGGACGGGTATGTTGCACAAGGCTGACGGCATAGTTGGCAACGTGATCCGAGACCGGGACCCGCGGCACGAGCTGTTGAAACTTCAGGATTTTTTCCGCGTTCAGCGCAACCGCCAATTCGGGTTCATACCCGGATGTCGTGGACAATACGATATTGACCTCTTCCTCCTTGCTGGGATAGTTGACGTTTATGTTGAACATGAACCGGTCCAGCTGGGCTTCTGGCAAGGGATAGGTGCCCTCGTGTTCTATGGGATTCTGCGTGGCAAAAACCAGAAACGGTTGATCCAGGGTGTAGGTGGTGTTGCCGGCGGTCACTTGTTTTTCCTGCATCGCCTGGAGCAGGGCGGCCTGGGTCTTCGGCGGAGTGCGGTTGATTTCATCGGCCAGAATGATGTTCGCAAAAATCGGTCCCTTGATGAACTTGAAGGCCCGCTGTCCGGTGGCATGATCTTCGTACAGAATGTCCGTTCCCGTAATGTCCGACGGCATTAAATCCGGCGTGAACTGGATGCGGCTGAACTTGAGGTTGAGAACTTTCGCCAATGAATTGATCAACAGGGTTTTTCCCAGGCCCGGAACACCCAGCAACAAGCCATGGCCCCGCGAGAAAAAAACGATCAACAGGTTTTCAATGACTTCATCCTGGCCAACGATGACCTTGCGGATTTCTTCGACGATTTTGCGTTTGGCTTCTTGAAATTCCTTGGCCAGCTCCAAATCTTCCATGACAAACTCCGTACTCTTCCGGTTTCTGAATTGATCTTTTACCGGGATTCCTGTTCCGGCGGCCCGCGGCCCGTTTCAGGATTGTAATCTATTCGATGTAGCTTAACAACTTTGCTTGCAACTCTTTTTTCTCCGGTTGGTCGAGCAGACCGTATATGTTGATCAATCGCAGGTGAATAAACGGATTGAACGGATTGACCCGAACGGCCCGTTCGAAATAGTCCTGGGCTTCAGGGTACTGTCGGCGGTCGTAATAAAGTTCTCCCAGATTGGCCAGGGTTGTGTGAAACATGGGATAAAATTGCAGGGCTTTGTGGAGCAGGGGTTCGGCTTCCTTATACTCCTTGCGGGCCATGAGGGTTCCGGCCAGCTTATTGTACAAAATCGGAGAAAGGGTCTTCGACTGTTTGATGGCTTTGCGGTATTCAAGGACGGCCGCTTTCACGTAATTCCTCGATTTCAGGATGTCACCCAGCAGGGTCAGGTTGCGGGCGGCCTGGGACTCGATGCTGTCATAATCCTTTTCATCCTCTTCCGATTCGGATCGCTGGTTTTTGAACCGGTAATTGAGGACCTTGATTCCGGGGACCGTGCGCAATTCTTTTTTGTCCATGAACTGTTTCCAGTCGTTTTGGAAAACCATCAAACTTCGTCCCAGCCGGAGTTCCAGCGCGTCTTTCATGGAAAGGCCCTGGGTGAGGTCATCAACCAGGAGAGGAATGATTTGTTCTCCTTTCAGGGAGATCATGTATTCGACCATGGTGGAGACTTCCGCATAGGCCAGTTGCACATCCTCGGCGGTTTTCAACTTTGCCAGCGAGGGCATCATGCTTTGCAGGGGAACCATGTAATCGTTGGCCAGGCCGCGAGCCAGAACCGTTTGCATGATCGGACTCAGGAATTCGGATTTTCCCCGCCAGCGGGTTTCAAAATATTTTGCGACGCCTTCATGAAACCACAACGGGACCGTGTTCCGGCTTTTCCGGGTCAGGATGTAATGCACATACTCATGACTGAGAGTGTCCATCCAGTCGTAGCCCCGCACCAGCCAGGCGGGGGAAATCATCATGATCCGGTTGTATTTGCACAGAGCCACCGTACCGGAGATCATGATGTCCTTCAGGGTCAGCGGCGAAATCTGCGAGAACGCTTCGCGTCCGGGATAAAATTCCACCAAGACTTTATCCTTAGGGAAAAATCCCAGGACTTTTCCAAGCGTTTCATAAGACCGCTCCAGGACCTCCCGGGCATAGTGGACCAGGATTTGATCCGGTCCGTCCTCATAGCGGAATATAAAGTGCGCCGACTCCTGGGATACATAATGGGACGTGACTTTTCGGGTACGGTTGACCAGGGACTTGAACTCAACCACGTACCGTCGGCGGTCGGTGATGTGCTTCAGGATGTTCCAGGCATTCTCGTAGCGGCCGTTTAAAAACTCCAGGCGGGCATTCAGGAAATGAACGTCTCCGGAATTGGGAAACTTTTTCAACAAGGATCGAATAAGCTTTTCGGCTTCATCAATCCGCCATTCTTCCAGCAGGGTGTCGCCTCGCTGAATTTGACTCAAGTCCGGAGTGGCGGCATGTGCAACACTGACGGTTATGAAGAACACGAAAGGCAGGAAAAACTTCACTTCACCAGTTCCTTGTAATATTCGGTCACGAAGCGTTCGTATTTTTTGGGGTACCGATGTTTCATGGCTTTCAGGATTTCCGCCCGGAATTCCACGGGCACCTGATACTGGTCCTCGGAAGGAAGGTGAATTTTTTCTCGTTGCATGCGCATGGCGCCCCCGCGTCTGGGATCGCGGGCTCTACCCGACCCCAGCTTGACCAGTGATTGCTTGCCGGATTTTCTCTGCCCGGAACCAAGGTTTTTCATGGCATCCAGCATCTCCCGGGTTTCGGAAAGCTCCCGCAGAGCGTTGTTTTCGGAATCGATGCTTTCAGGAACATTCGCCTGGCGCAGGTCGTTTTCCGCCATTTTCATGTATTTCCCGGCGTTCGACATTTTCATGGAAAATTCCGAACTGATCATGGGATTCAAATCGCTCATTTGCGAAAACTCCTGGCCGAGATCCTCGGTTCCCCGACGGGTCTGATTTTGTTTTTGCGACATTTTCCGGAGATCGGTTTTGTTGTCCTCGCTGATGAGAGCACTGTATTTCTCTCGCAGGTCAACCATCATCGACCCCAGTTTTTTGGAGATTTCGGAATTGAGTTTGCGAACGCTTCTTAAATCAGCATTCAGCCTTTCGGAGAGGACGGGGTTGGACTTGGGAATTGACCGCAGATTGTGTTGCCAGCGGAACGTGTCGGGATACGTATTCTTATACAGGGAGTTGAACTCATTGAGATCAAACAATTGGGCAAGCTCTTCGAGAGCGTTATATTTTCCTAAAAATTCGGGAAGGTAGGTTTTAAAATCGTCATAAGTTTTCAAGCGCAGGAAATCTTTTTCGGCGTTCAACTCCGCCAGCTTGTTCCGGGCCTCCTTCAGTTCCTCAAACCTGTCCCTCAGTTCCGGTTTGAGAGTGGCGTCCGCGACCTCCTGTCTCAGTTCTTGAATTTTCAGACGCAACCGGTTTTCCCGGTCCAACAGATTCTCGAATTTTTTCATGTCCTGGTTGTCGTCAAGAAATTGGGTGGTGCCGCGAAGGATTGCCTGTATGTCGTTGACGTCTTTCTTGAGGCCGGCAAAAAAATCCTTGAGCGTGTTTTCAAATTTTTTAAATTGCGCGGCCCGAAGAGACTGATGAATTTTTGTCGTATCCTCCAATATGTTTTTTTGTTCTTTCTCCAATTCGAGGAGGTGTTGAATAGCCTTGTCAATTTGTTCCATGAGTTGCGGCTCCACCAGGTCCTCCATTTGCGAGGCCACCTGCTCCATCTGGCGCGCCAGCGTGTTCAAGTCCTTGGCAAGTTCCTCCAACACGCTGATGGCGTTGTCTATCTGCCCTTGTTTGACCTTTTTCATAATCTCATCCAGGGACTTGTTGAATTTGTTCAGATCCAGCGACTCAAAGGCCTTGCTGTTGATGAATTCATCCGGCAGGCCCCGGGTTTGACGCGCCAGTTGTTTCATCATTTTTTTCAGGATTTGCTGGATTTTCTGAATCTTCTGTTTCAATTTGATGTCGTTCAAGGGCGCCTTTTTGTCTTTGATCCTTTCAAATTCATCACGCAACGATTGGGTAAGTTCCGACAACTGCATTCCCATATCCATTACCTGGCCAATTTTCTGCCGGTTGGAAATCTTGACAAGAAACAGGATATCTCGTTCGAGATGACCAACCAGTTTTTCATTCACAAGTTTGACGGGAGGGAAATTGTACCCGACCGGAGCGGTTTCCGGCATTGAGGAACCCAGGTTTTGCAACATGTTAATCTGTTCCTGCCTGATAGCATTCAACCCGGAAATAATGTTTTGGAAAAACGTTCGGTAAGCTTCAGGAAATGATTCCACAAGTTCGGCTTGATCCGTGATTCTTTGCGCCAGTCGAATAATTTCGATCAGCTGATCGGTACCCGAAACCAGAAAATCCTTGAGTTCTTTTCTGTCCGCCAAGGCTCCTGCGGCGATGATCTCATTACCGACAAGGCTTTCGGCCAACAAGGAGATCATCTTGTCGATCAATTCGTCTTGCAGGTTGATGAGATTTTCCAACTCTTTGCGGAAATCGAAAATGGTAAAGGCAAAGATTTCGGACAACCCGGACTTGGGGCCCGAGATGTTGTCGTTA
The DNA here is from genome assembly GCA_046757665.1 of Nitrospinales bacterium. Taxonomy (GTDB): domain Bacteria; phylum Nitrospinota; class Nitrospinia; order Nitrospinales; family JAJDAT01; genus JBHHYO01. The sequence goes on along the minus strand of JBHHYO010000025.1, from coordinate 22,904 downwards.
TCATAAATTTCCAGGTAATACTGGACTTCATCCCCGGGCCGAAACAACATCTCATTGAGACTCCAGGTATAGCCGCCTTTGACGTCGTTTTCCAAACCCTTGGCATTTTGAATGAGCATGGGCGTCGTTTTACCGTTTACGTCCACAATCAGGTTGAGCTTTCCGATGCCAAAATCGTCATGGCCTTCATAGAAAAACTGGACGTTATCGCTTTCGTAATAGACCGGTTTGGGATTGGATGGAAATAAAACGATTTTTGGATATTCATCCTTTTTCAGAGAGATAAGATGTTTTTCGGGCAAAGTGATTTTTGTCCCATCGTTCGACTTTAATCCGAATTGATAAAATCCCTGATTCTTCACCAAAAATGTTCCGGTCAATTGCCGTCCGTCTTTCACCACCATGGCATACCGATTCTTGCCGTGGATAATCAATTCAGCCCCGTCCAGAGGCAGGTTGGATGTTGCTTGAACCTGAACCTCTGTTCCAGGGAATGCCTGGACTGCCGGCTGGTTGATAATTTTGCTTGGCAACCGGGTATAGGCCGGATAATTGAGCTTCAAGCGTATGTTTTTAACGGCGTAGTTTTGGGCCGGAGAGGGTGGCTGGGCGGTTTCCTCTACCACGGCAGGGAGAAGCTGAGCCGGTGCCGGAGGATTGACCAAGTTGTTATATCCCCGGGCAAAAAAATCGGGCAGAACCAGAAAAGTAACTCCCGTTAACAAAAGAGCTGAAAGGAAAAGGTTTCGGTTACGGGTTAATTCCTTTTGATTGACCAGAGAGTCAACGGAGATTCCCTCAATGCGCGCACTGGTCTCCTTCAGCAGTTCACGGATGAAGGAAACCGACATGAACTTTCCGGCATCTGGGTCGGATAGATACTTTTTCAGTTGCCAGGAATTGATCAGCGAATTTTTTAATTCAGGGTGGTGTTTTTCAACAAGAAACGCTACCTGCTCCTTGGAAAGACCGGAAATAACCTTTACAAGATAGCGGAAAACGATATATCCCAGCGGAAAAAGCAACGCAAGGCAAAATGCAACCAGATATTCCTTGGAACCGGCGTTGTAATAAAGGCTGAAGTTACCCACAAGATAACCGCAAACCACAACGGCAAGCACAAGATACAATCCATTGACCGCGAAAACAACAGCCTGTTTCTTGCGTACTCGGTCGAGAAAATTTTCTACAATTTTTCCCGCTTCCATGGCGTAGGGTTCCGAGATGGTTTTCGGTTACTTTAGTTTAGTACATCTCAATCCATAATGCCCGAAAGAAATCCAATAGCCGACTTTTTACGAAAATAAGCGCTACGAATTACAAGGTTTTGAACCGGATATCGGGAAACGCCAACGAGGAAGGGATCTGATGCATCAAGGTTGAGAACAAGGGAGTTGGATTTGAAAAGTATCTGGAGCGTATCTTTCCCTTTGAACATCTGCACGGGTACAACCAAGGACCGGGGCCTGGACTTGACAATTTACAAAAACTCCCCGCCCTGAATGGCGTCCAACTCACCGCCAAAAGCAAGCCCGACACCAGCATCTGTTGCCTTCAGGCATTCCGGTTTCCTCGCACTCGCCCGAATCCCAATGACAAATCAACGACAGCGCGTTTACTCTATGGTATTAAACGCTTTCTGGAATTCCCTGACGGCGTCATCCATCAAGCCCAGTTGCTGGTAAGCCTTTCCCAAGTTGTAATGCGCTTCCGTATAATTCGGGTTAATACTCAGGGCCTTGCGCAATTGAGAAACAGCGTCCCGATGTTGCCCCAGTTCCTTGTACATAACACCCAGAATAAAGTAACCTTCGGCATCGTTGGGCTTGAGTTGAGTCACCTTAATAAACTCGTCGATGGCCTGTTCATAAAGTCCCAGCCCACGATAAACTCTTCCCAGAAAGGAATGAGCCCGATACGAGTCCGGCCTGATTCTCAGGGTTTCCTTGAATTCCCGGATGGCATCATGATATTGTCGGATAGCACGGTAGGCTGATCCCAACGCAAAATGTGCTTCATCCAGTTCCGGATTCCTCTTTAAAGCCTCTTTGTAGATTGGAACGGCTTCGCGGTAACGCCGGAGCAAACTATAAAGGTTGCCCAGATCCAAGTAGGCGTCGGCGTCCTCCTGATTGGATAGCACGGCTTGTTGCTTGTAGGCGACGCCCAGGGCAACAAGCGCTTCGGCGTCTTGCGGCTCAAGTTCCAGCGTTTTTTTGAGTCTTGCAATGGCCTCCGGGTATTTGCCGAGCCTTTTGTACATCAGCCCCATATTATATTGCGTCCCCGTATCATTGGGCACCAACCGGGCCGCCTCCTGGAATTCCGCCAGGGCCGCACCGTAATCTCTCAAGGCTTTGTAAACAATTCCAAGATTGTAATGGGCCTTGGCATTATCCGGATCGCTTGTAAGAATCTCCTTGAATTGCCGGATGGCTTGCTTGTTCCACCGATGTTCCACGTAAATTCCCCCGAGTGCCAAGCGGGCTTCGATATCCTTGGGATGTTTGTCAACAGCTTCTTTGAAATCGGGGATCGATCCCTCCGGGGATAGACGCAAGTTCTCCTTGATGGCTGCCCGGAACCAATCCAGTTCCTTGTAGGCCATGCCAAGACCGATGTTGGCTTCGGGGCTTTCCGGATCAATCCGCAACGCCTCCTTGAATTCCGGCACGGCTTCTTCTTGTCGCTTAAGTTTCATCAAGGCCATTCCCAGCATGTAATGAGCCTCAGCGTCATCCGGCTTGAGCCGGATGACTTCTTTCAACGCATCAACAGCTTTTTGATATTGCTGGAGCGCTTCGAAAGCAATTGCTAACGCCCGGTGGGCCTCGATGTCGTCCGGATTTTTGGCAACGGCTTTTTGATAATCCTTGACAACAATTTCCGGTTGATTCCGCAAAGCCTCCTTGGCCGCGGCCTGAGCACGGCCCAAGGCCACATATGCCCCGCCAAGAGCTATTTGCGCCGCCGAGAAACCCGGCTTGACCCGCAATGCTTCCTGAAATTCCTGAATAGCTTCCTGGAATCGTCCGGCTTCCCGGTAGGCGCTTCCCAAATTATAATGGGCGTTGGCATTTTCAGAATTTTCGCTAACTATCTGTTCAAGTCTCTTGATCTTGGCATCATTGGCAACGGCAAATCCTGCCGAGCCAACCAGTAAAACAATAAGAATAGAAACAATGAAGCGGTTTATTTTCATAGGACAAATCTCTTTTTTTGTTCTTAATTGGATACTATCGACTATACCTCTTTAAATGCGCTTTTGGAAGACGAAAAAAATCGCAAAAATTCAAGATCGTTGCCCAGCCGCTATCTGTCGGACAGGTAAAAACGTTCCGGAAAAGATATTTCTTCTCCGACAAAAAGCAAACCAGGGGCTGGCCAAAAACACCAACGGACTCACTCGGCAATATCGCCCGAAATCACGGCAACCCAAACTTTTCTTTACCCTTGCCGGCATCGGCTCGGTTATACTCCAGTAATGATTAGCATGAAACCAGGAACCGTCATACTGGTGGGGGCAGGCCCAGGGGACGAAGGCCTCCTCACGCTCAAGGGCAAGGACTGGATCGAGCGGGCCGACGTCATCGTTTACGACCATCTGGTCAATACCCGCTTGATCCGCTTCGCCAAAAAAGAGGCCGAACTGGTCTATGCCGGGAAAAAAGCCGGCGTGTACACCATGAGCCAGGAGGCCATCCATTCCCTCCTCATCGAAAAAGCCGGTGAGGGCAAAACCGTAGTCCGGCTGAAAGGAGGAGACCCTTTTATTTTTGGCAGAGGCGGCGAGGAAGCGCAGGCCTTGAAACAGGCAGGAATCCCGTTCGTCGTTGTACCGGGAGTCGCCTCACCCGTCGGGGTCTCTGCCTATGCCGGCATCCCCCTGACTCACCGCGATTTCTCCTCCACCGTCTCCATCATCACCGGTAGCAACGAAAAGAGCCGCGAGGACCTGCCTATTGACTGGGAGGAAATCGCCCATCGTCCCGGAACCCTCGTGTTCCTCATGGGTGCGCGAAAACTGCCGCGCATCGTGGAAAACCTCATCCGTTACGGCAAGGACCTCGCTACACCCATCGCCGTCATCCAGTGGGGAACCCTTCCCCGACAAAAAACTTGGACCGGGACTCTGAATACCATCGTCGAAACCGCCCGGAAGCAAAACATCCAGCCTCCCGCCCTGACCATTGTCGGAGAAGTGGTGAGCCTTAAGGAACATATCGACTGGTTTGAAATTCTGCCGTTATTCGGCAAAACCATCGTGGTGACACGGGCAGAAGATCAATCCGAAAGCTTCATTCATCTTCTACGGGAAAAAGGCGCCGAGCCGTTGACCTGCCCCGTGATTCAAACCGTCCCGCCGGATGACTGGGGGCCTCTGGACGAAGCGCTTGCCCGACTTCCCCAATACGACGGCCTTATTTTCACCAGCGTCAACGGCGTCAAATTTTTCACTCAAAGGCTGACCCATCAGGCAAAAGATATCCGGGAGCTTAAGGGCATCCGGATTTACGCCATCGGCCCCAAAACGGCTCAGGCCGTGCGCGACCTGGGCATCCGTGTCGACGTGGTGCCGGAGAAGTTTGTTGCCGAATCGCTTCTTGAAAGCCTGGGCGAGAAAAATGTTGCGGGCAAACGTTTTCTTCTGCCCCGCGCCGCCGTCGCGCGCGAAACACTGCCGGAAAATCTGCGCGCCCGGGGAGCAATCATAGACGTGGTTCCCGCCTACCAAACCCTGCCGCCTCAAAACCGGAACGACGATTTGGCGGCCAAGCTGGAGCGGCGCGAGATCGACGCCGTCACGTTCACCTCCTCCTCAACCGTAAAAAATTTTATAGCAATGATGGATGAACATACCCGCTCCCTTCTGGCAGACGCTATTATCGCTTGCATCGGCCCCATCACCGCCAGGACCGCCGAAGACCTGGGGTTGCGCGTCGACGTCGTGCCGGAGCAATTTACCGTTGAAGCGCTCGTGGCCGCCCTGGAATCGCGCTTTGCCAAATAATCCTCAGCGCCGATAGGGCTTCAAAAGCTCCAAAAACTCCGGATGCACGCCATAACCCTCCTGCCGGGCGCGGTCCGCATGATCAATCGCCTTGCCGAACTCACCCCGGAAATAATAATAAACTGAAAGATTGTTGTGAGCCTTCGCGTATCCCGGATCGATGCTCAGGGTTTTCCGGTAATACGCCGCCGCCTTGTCCTTTTTCTCTAATTGAGCATAGGCCACACCGAGGTTGTAATAGGCGTCGGCATAATCCGGCCGCAACGCCAGGGCCAAGCGGTATTGTTCGACGGCTTTTTCCGGAAAGTTCATTTGCAAATACGCCACACCCAGGTTGAGCCGTGCCTCCACGTTTTTTGGATCAATGGTCAACGCCCGGTTGTATTCCATGACCGCCGGTCCGACAGTCCCCCTCAAAGCCAGCGCCAATCCCAGATTGTAATGTGCCCTGCCCTTTCCCGGAGATTTCGCGGCCACATCCGCCCACAGCGTCACCTCATCCTTCCACACCTGGTTCCGGTGATATGTACCTATGACAAAAATGACCACCAGCAATCCCAAAAAGAATCCCGTCAATTTGAAGATGGCAGGTTTTCCGACAACGTGAAAAAACCCAAACATCAAAGCAATAAAAAATCCAACCGACGGTAGATAGAGCCGATGCTCATAGATGACGTTATCCAGAGAAATGAAGGACGACTCCACCGAAAACGCCAAAAAAAAGAACAGAATCCCAAAGGAAACCGGACGGTGTGTTTTAAACAACTGTACGCCCAACACAAAGATTCCCACCAACAACAAAAAGCACCCTATCGTCGGCCACTCAAAAAGGCCGAACGATACCGGATAATCGTAATCCAGATTCTGGTTGATGGGAAAAAACAGCAACCGCAGGTAAGTCGTCAACACGCTGAACTGGGTAAAAAAGTATTGGCTCCGGGATGGACGGCCCTCCTCCAGACCCAGAATTTTGCGCTGGTCGAAATCGCCGCCCAATAAAATGGCGGTGGGGATGATCGCCAGAGTCAAAAGAAATGGCGCCAAACGCCATAACCGGGCTCTGTCGTGCTTTGACGAAGAAGCGCCGAAAAAACATTCCACAAGAACGATGGCAAAAGGCAGTGTAAACGCATTTTGTTTGCAAAACATTGCCACAACCGCCGACACCAGGGACAGCGCATAACAAGTCGATGCCTTGGGTCTGGTTTCCTCGGCGGTACGGTTAAGGATAAACTTCAAATAAAACACCATGGCCGCCAGATAAAAAAACGCGGACAACAACGCAAACCGTTGCGTAATATAGGTGACCGCCTGGGTCTGGATGGGATGGCCGACAAAAATCAGTGCAATCAGCAAGGCGCAAACAGACCGCCGCCACAACTCCGAATCCGGATCGACTGTCTGTTGTTTCGGCACTCTCCCACCTGCGGTTTGCCGGACTACCATCGCCTCTCCAATTAACCCCGCCAACTTGAACACCAAAAAGGCGGTAAAAACATGGAGCAAAAAATTCACCCCGTGATAACCGAAAGGGTTCGTCCCACCCAGGCGATAGTTCAACGCAAAGCTCAAAAAGCCAACAAACCGGGAAGGATAAAACAACCAGAGCCTGTGGAGGTTTCCGAGGTCTTTGATAGCCGGATTGTCGATGATGGTCGGACGATCATCGAAATGAAAAGAGGCATCAAAGGTGTTGCTGTAGCCGAGAAACCCCACCAACGTTATGAGGGCAAGAGCCAAGGGGGTGCTGACTTTTGGAATGCCGCGCTGAATTACCCGCCCCACGGTTGACCTCTTTAAAATTTGTAGATATAAATCGTATGGCCGATAACATCCAGCGGCGTAAATTCTTCCAGCCAATCCCTGCCGCCGCGTTTCAATTTTTCCAGCTTGAGCCGAACCAGAATGTGCGCACTTATGGCGTAGTATCCCGGCAAAGGTTGCTCATACAGTTCAGAGTCGAGGATGGGTTGCCAGTTAATTTGGTAATAATTTGCGTCCGAGGTGCCAAAATACAGCAACTTTATTTTGGGAATCTTATGTTTCACCATATATGCTTTCAGTCCTTTGAGGTCCTGCCCCCAATCGACATTGGAATCGTCCAGATAGGCTAACCCTTTCCTCGGCCCGCCGGCGGCCGCATTAAAATAACTCAGATAATCGGGGAAAATCGTCAGGGACGCGGCGAGATACCATCCCGCCAAAATAAGCAGAAGCGGTCTTCGCACCGTTTCTTTTGCAAACCATGTTTTCGCGGGTCCCTGGACCGCCGCAACCTTGCTCACAAAAACAAATAGAAAAGGGTAAACCGTCAAAATCCGTCTTAACCCCAGGTTGGTAACATCGAAAAAAGTCGCGCCCAGTGTCAAGAAAACAGGAACGATCAGCCAAAGTTCATGATAAACATCCGCCTTATTTTTCCTTAGGAAAAAAACAGCCGCCACCAGCAGGATTAAAACCGAAATCGGGGTCTTAACTAAAAAAACGACGAGGCTGTAATACCACCAGGGCTGGGCGGAAAACTCGCCGTTCAGGTAATAACGATAATCCGGATTGACAAAATGGGCGCCTACAGCATCTTTTGCCCAATAATCCACTTGCAGGGTTTTCAGACACTGGACGTAAATTTGCAAAGCGTCTTCCCGAAACATGTGCGCCGCAAAAATTATTGCCACCGCAACAACCATAACGATGGCCGTGCGACTCAACACGCGGGCGGCGCCAGGAAAAACCGGATGCTGTTGCGGCGACGCTTTTAAAAAAGCCGTCTTGTATCCGAGCATCAACAGAAAAACCGGGAACAGCAGGAAGGCGGAATAACTGGTCGCCAGGGCGCACCCCGTAAATACTCCAGCCCAAACAAGGTTTCCAACAACCGTGTTTTCGAGACATGTCCGGAGGTGATAACAGGCGATGAACATAAAACAGGCGACCCCAAAATCGGGCGTGACCAGCCGAGAGTACGCCAGCATATTGGGACTGAATACATAGAGGAACAGCCCCAGAAAACCGGCGCGTGTTCCGTAAAGTTTTTCCGCCCACAAAAAAACGTAAACCGCAAGTAGAATGGATAACGACACCATCGACATGCGGCCCCAAAACGCCATTGCGTCCGCGTCGTTGCCCGAGCCGTAAAGGAGCAAGCTACCGAAGGCGAATTTATCGGTATTGTTCTTCCATAACTCACTATCGGCGGGGAAGTTAACGTCAAGGAGCAACAGCGGCAACCCCGACAATAGAGGGATTAGCGGTGGATGATCGGTTATCATCCTGAAATCGCCGGTTGTCAGATAGCTGTAGCCTGCGGGCAGGTAGTAGTTCTCATCGTAGGTGAGGACCTTGAGCCGCATACTCAAAACGGCCTGGGCGAGGAGAAGCGCCAGCAGGGAGATTACCAGGCCGAGGACCAGCCCACGCCGGACGGAGGTTTTGGAAATGCCTTGGGCATCACTCATCGTTGGCGGTTAACTTGTTTCCCCGCATGGGATACTGGCTGTTCTTTGGGAAAAAATCGAGCCCGGGGTGTAATAAAAATCTCCCCCGTGATTTCCCCATCCCCCGTCTGCTCCGGCGGCCCGGACCGTATTTTATAAACCGGCGTCCTTCCGCAAAGCTTTGGCCTTGTCCGTTTTTTCCCATGTGAACCCTGGTTCGTTTCTGCCAAAATGCCCATAAGCGGCGGTGGGAGTGTACTTGGGTTTTCTAAGGTCCAACGATTTGATGATCTCGGCTGGTTTTAGCTTAAAGTGGCTCCTCACCAAATCTTCGAGAATACCCGGATCAACATGGGCGGTACCGAAAGTATCCACGCAAACCGATACGGGGTCAGCAACACCAATAGCGTAGGCCAATTGCACCTCACAGCGGTCGGCAACCTTTGCGGCGACCAGATTTTTAGCGATATAACGAGCCATATAACTGGCAGATCGGTCCACTTTTGTCGGATCCTTGCCGGAAAACGCCCCGCCGCCATGGCGACCGAATCCCCCGTAGGTGTCAACGATGATTTTGCGTCCCGTCAACCCGCAATCACCCTGGGGCCCGCCGATAACGAATTTCCCCGTGGGATTAATGTGAATTTTCATCTTGTTATGCTGAAAGCGTTTGGGGATGGTCGCGTGAATCACCTGTTCGGCAAGCTCTGCACAAAGTTTTTTATAAGAAATTTTTGTGTCATGCTGGGTGGAGACCACCACGGTTTCTATGCAAACCGGTTTACCGTTTTCATAACGGACGGAAACCTGCGATTTGCCATCCGGTCTCAGATAAGGGAGTATCCCTTTTTTCCGAACCTCGGCCAATCGCCGCACAAGCTTATGGGCGAACATGATCGGCATGGGCATCAATTCTTTGGTTTCGTTGCTGGCGTAGCCGAACATCATGCCCTGATCGCCCGCCCCCTGCTCTTTTTTGTCGTCATCCACGCCGCGGGCAATATCCTTGGATTGCTTGTCGAAAGCCACGAGAACTCCGCAGGTTTCAAAATCAAACCCCATGTCGGAATGGGAATAGCCGATATTTTCGATGGTGTCCCGGACAACATCGGGAATTTCCACATAACACTTGGTGGTGATTTCTCCTGCGACGACGACAAACCCCGTTTTAACCAGGGTCTCGCAGGCCACCCTTGCGTTTCGATCCTTTGCCAGAATCGCATCGAGAATCGCATCGGAAACCTGGTCGGCGATTTTGTCGGGATGTCCTTCTGAAACCGATTCGGACGTAAATAAGAAATTGCCAATGCTCATGGAGATGTTCCTATCCGTAAAATGTTAGTAAAGCGCTCGATTGCAACAGCCTGCTTAAAACGGCTTGATGGTCAACTGATATTTTCTTCAAAACTCAAATCCCTGTCGAAATCGGAAGGAAATTTTTTCCTCATTTCATGAGTGATATAGCGGTTAATTTCCTCGGTGGAAGACAGGCCCAGGACATGGTCCGCCATTTGTTTTGCTTCGTCCAAATTGATACTGCGAATGATTTTTTTGACTTTTGGGATTGAGTGGGGAACCATGCTCAACTCATCCACCTTGCCCAGCCCCAGAATAAGCTGAGTTGCCAGAGGGTCGCCCCCCAACTCTCCACAGACGCTGACTTTTTTACCGGCCTTCTCCGCGGCGGAAAAAATATCTTTCAGAAATTTGATCACCGAAGGGTGAAACGGCTGGTACAGGTGAGCGACATTTTCGTTGATGCGGTCCACCGCAAGAACATACTGGATCAGGTCATTGGTACCGATGCTGATAAAATCGACATGCTCCAGGATATGGCCCACACAAACCGCGGAAGCGGGAGTTTCGATCATGGCGCCGACTTCAATTTCTTCATCAAACGGAATTTGCCCGGCACGCAGTTCGGTTTTGGCCTGTTCCAGGAGTTTGTCGGCTTCAATGATTTCATCAACGTACGAAACCATCGGGTAGAGGATTTTTACTTTGCCAAAAAGGCTTGCCCGCAAAATGGCCTTGATCTGGTTCAGGAAAATTTCCGGATAGGTGAGCGACAAGCGGATGCCCCGCAAACCCAAGGCCGGGTTGTTCTCCTCGCCCAGGTCCATGGTATGCATGATTTTGTCGCCGCCGATATCCAAGGTGCGAATGACGACCGGATGCGGGTCCACTCCTTGAACCACTTTCTTGAAATTCTCGTACAATTCGTTTTCACTGGGGAAGGCGTTTCGCCCCAGGTACAGAAATTCCGTCCGGTACAAACCAACCCCTTCCGCGCCAAACTTTTGCAATGACTTGATTTCGTGGGTCGATTCAATATTGGCCATCAACTTGATCTTGCACCCATCCGGAGTTTCCGCCGCCAACTTGATATCTTCCAGAAGCTTTTGTTCGTAGAACAGGAAATTTTCCTGTTTTTTGAGGTAATATTTATTTTCTTCAGTGTTGGGATTGACGATCACATGGCCGTCAATGCCGTCAATAATAATGTTTTCCCCGGAATGAATTTTCCCGGTGATACCCTTGACGCCGACAACTGCCGGGATCCCCAATGCCGAGGCCAGGATGCCGACATGGGAAGTTTTCCCGCCCGCTTCGGTAGCAATTCCCTTAATAAAACTTTTGTTCATGATCAACATGTCGGTGGGCCGCAGTTCGTGCGCGATCACCACAACCGGCTCGTCAATTTCGTCCAGGCTTTCCTCCTGGTGTCCCACCAGGTTTCTGATGATCCGCTGGACGACAAGTTCGAGGTCGTCTTTTTTCCCCTGCAGATACTCGTCGTTGATGTTGTCGAACAATTTCATAAACTTTTCCAAAGTCAGCGTCAGAGCGTATTCGGCATTCAAGCATTCCGAGCGGATGTTTCCCACGGTGTCTTTGACCAGAATTTCATCTTCCAGCAACAAAGAGTAGGTATCGAGGATGACGGAATACTTGTCCCCCACCTTGCCGGCACGTTTTTTGATTTCCTGAAGCTGCGTTTTGGAATGTGCGATGGCTTCCTGGAACCGTTTGATTTCTTCCTCGACCTGATCCGGCGTGATCTGCCGTTTGAAAATACAGACTTTGGACCGGTCGATCAAATAGGTTTTGCCAAAGGAAATCCCCTTGGATACCGCAATTCCTTTTAACACGGATGGCTCCTTACAGTGACCACTTTCCCGAAATCTCCTGCGCGCGGAGCGGGCGGGACGAAAACCCCATGCCGTCCTCACCGAACGGACTAAATAAAACGGGAGTCTTCTTCCAAAAGAATCGAATAAATCTCATCAACACCGTTGGCGTTCAGAATATCCTGGCGAAGCTTTTCGTTTTTTAACAACCTGGACATTCGGGCCAACGCTTTCAAGTGAAGGCCGGTCGAATTGGAAGGCGCGATGAGTAGACAGACAAAATGGACCGGTTTTTCATCCAGCGCCGCAAAATCGATGCCCGCAGTTGACCGGGCAAACAGAATAATGACGCGGTCAATTTCAGCGGATTTGGCGTGTGGCACGGCCACATTTTCCCCGATCCCGGTGCTCCCCAGGTTTTCACGATCCATGAGCGCCTGGTAGAGAGTTTCCTGGTCCTTGACGACCCCTTTATTTTTAAGGAAACCCGATAATTCCCGCAAAATGCCCGGTTTGTCCTTACCCGGCAACTCGGCGATAACAAAATCCTTTTTCAGAATCTCGCTGATTTTCATCAAAAAAACGGATTAGAGGGATTCAACTCAATCTCCATGCGACGGATACCTGCCTTCCGGACGCACTGTTTTCAGAGTCTGTCGAGCTTCTTCTTTTCTGCCTTATGGCCTTTTCTTTTCAGACTACGCACCCGATCCTTGTGTTTCCTCAGTTGCTTTTCCATCTTTTCCAAAGCATGGTCCATGGCAACGTACAAGTCATCGGTTTCGTCCTTACTGTTGAGGGAAAGTCCTTTGGTCGTAACAATTATTTCCGCTGAATGCCGGTGTTTCTCGGCGGCTAAAATCACATGAACGTCCGCATGTTCTTCCAGCCCGTCAATGGTTTTACCCATTTTGTGGGTCAAATGGGTTTTGATGCCTTCCGTAACCTCTATATTTTTCCCCGTAATCGTCAAATTCATAACACAACTCCTGGTGAAAATTCGATTTGGCAAACGCGAGATTATAGTGTCCGGCGTTTAAATTCAAGCCTTGACAAAATGATTTAAAACAAATTTTTTCTCTTACTGGCAGGAGGAATATTAAGCTCTTTCCGATATTTGGTTATGGTTCTGCGGGCGATTTTGGCGTTTTTCCTGCCCAGAATTTTCACCATTTGATCGTCGGTATAAGGTTTTTCGGCATCTTCATCCCGGACCAGCTCCTTGATCATGTTCTTGACGCGGACAGAGGACAGCGTATTTCCCATGTAGGATTTGATGCCGCTGTGAAAGAAAAACTTGAGTTCAAAAATCCCCTGCGGGGTATCTATGTACTTGTTGGTGGTAATACGACTCACGGTGGACTCGTGCATATTGATATCCTCCGCCACGTCGCGCAAGACCATGGGTTGGAGATAAGACAGCCCTTGATCCATAAATTCTTTTTGAAGTTTTGTGATGCTCTTGCCGACTTTATAAATGGTCTGCCGTCTTTGGTCGATGCTTTTAATCAACCAGATGGCGGAACGGTACTTGTTTTCCAAATATTCCCGGGTTTTTTCCTCCTGGGTGCTTTTCAAAAGGTTCTGGTAATAGGGATTGATTCTCAACCGCGGGACTTCGCCGTCGCTCAGCGTCACATCGTATCCTTCGTCGGTTTTGATGACGATGAGGTCGGGGGTAATGTAATCCGTCCCCTCGGAGATATATTCGAATCCGGGTTTGGGGCAAAATTCCTGAATTTGGCCGATGGCTTCAACGACGTCCTGAACGCCGGTTTTGAGTTCCGAGGCGATTTTTTGCACGTGCCGCCGGTCCAGCCTTTCCAGGTAAGATTCGATCAGTTGCTCGACCAGGGGATTTGGTTTGGGCAACGCCTTGGCCTGGATCAATAAACATTCCTTGAGAGACCGGGCTCCGACGCCGGTAGGCTCGAACGTCTGGATGATTTTGAGTACCCGCAGGATATCCTTTTCGCTTGCCTGGCAAAGAGTTTCAAGTTCCTCCATGTCGATGTTGAGGTAACCGTCATTTTGTATGTTGCCGATAATGCAGTATCCGATGAATTTATCCTGGTCGGAATCTACGGTCATATGGAGTTGCCAGGAGAGGTGGTCGGCGAGAGTGGGCTCTTTTTTGAAAGTCGCCTCGATGGAAGGCCGATCCACGCCACTGCCGGCGGAATAGTTCTCCATGGGCATCCCCTGGTCGATATGATTTTGAATATAATTTTCCCAGTCTATTTCCGGGTCGGAGTTGTTATCTTCAGCCGTTGACTCCGGGCCGGCTTCGGAAGAATCTTCGCCGGTTGAACTTTCATCGGTTTTGGTAAATTCGTCCTCAACATCTTCTTCGAGGACCGGGTTTTCGATAATTTCCTGGCGAACCAGTTGAGCCAGTTCCAGGCGGGCGAGGGGCAATAATTTGATCGCCTGCTGAAGCATGGGTGTCATCACCAGCTTCTGGCTCAGCTTCAAATTCAACCGCATTTCTACGCCCATAACCGTTGCCCCTTCTGGCTACAAAGAAAACCGCTCGCCCAGATAAATTTCCTTAACCTTTTCATTCTCGGCCACATGCCCCGGCGATCCGGAAGCAATGATCTGGCCCTCATGAATAATATAAGCCCTGTCGGTGATGCTCAAGGTTTCCCTGACGTTATGATCCGTGATCAGCACACCGATGCCCTTGCTTTTAAGATGAGAAATAATTTCCTGAATATCCGCCACGGCTATGGGATCGATCCCGGCAAAAGGTTCGTCGAGCAATATAAAAACCGGCGAGGTGGCCAGAGCGCGGCTGATTTCCACGCGCCGGCGTTCGCCTCCGGACAGGGAAAATGCCTTGGCGTTTTTTATTTGCAGAATGTTCAATTCCCGCAACAACGAGCGGGCGTGTTTTTTCCGTTCAAAAGCCGAGCTGTTCCGGCTTTCCAGTACCGCTAAAATGTTTTCCTCAACCGTCAGCTTTCTGAATACCGAGGGTTCCTGGGGCAGGTAGCTGATCCCCTTGCGCGCCCGCAGATACATCGGATATTTGGTGATGTTCTCCTCGTCCAGCAGAACCTGGCCCTGATCGGGGCGGGTCAAACCAACAACCATATAAAAGGTCGTGGTTTTGCCGGCGCCATTCGGCCCCAAAAGCCCGACAATCTCTCCCCGGCGTACCTCGATGCTTACCTGATCGACAACCTTGCGTTTCCTGTATGATTTAACCAGGCTTTCCGTTCGTAACCTGTTCACGCCGATTTTTTTTGGATGTGATTTCGCTTTTTGAATGCCGGCCCGTTGCCTGGGGCAAAAACAATGCCGTATCGGCAACAACCCGAATTTGGGTTTTTCTACTTTTTGCTCGACTCTTTCTTGGGGTAGATTTTCATGCGCACCCGCTCGTTAACCACAAAACGGTCGGTGTCCAGCAGGAATATCATTTCCTTTCCCTCGATCACGTTTTTGCCTTCCCATGCGGTGGCTTTGGGATTGCCGGTCAAGGTAATCTTCTGCTTCTTTTCCAGATACACCGCTTTGTCCCCACGGGCCTTTTTGAGCCCGCGGGTAATTATCACATGGCCGATCGCCACAATCCGGTCGGTTTTGCGGTCGCCGTCGGGATTATAAACCTCCAGCACGTCTGAAAGGATGGTCAAATCCCCCCATTTGCCTTCCACCTTGCCGGAAAAAACAATCTTTTGACCGCTACCGTCGGAGCGCATTCGGTCCGACGTAATTTCAATGGGCTGGTCCTTTGATGCGACTCGTTTGGACAGCAAATCATCCGAATAGCCGTACTCCGGCGCCACTCCCGTCAGAAAAACCAACAGCGTGAGGATTGCGATTCCGGTTTTGTTCACGACGCTCCAAATGTTCCGGTTAATTGTCAGCAGTCTGCCCCACTGGCCGGGCACGGGTTTCCCCGAAAACAAGGCTCTGCTCCGCAATCAACCTGACATTGCCTTCCAATTCAAAGGCTTTCGTATTATTTTTCAGCACCCCCGTATCGGCCGAAACCCGGAACTGCTGGTCGTTCTCCATAAAAAACTCAACCTCTACATTTCTCAGATGGGTGACGTTCTTCTGATGATTGATTTCGGCGTGGTCGGCCTTCAATTCCCAATCTTTTCGACCCAGATTTTCGTGCACCACCTTGAATTTTTTAATCTCCACATCGGCCAGCGAGTCGGCGGGGAGGATCTTTGCCGGCAATTTTGCCGGAGAAAAATCGCTGTAAAGGTAATACCCCGAAACGGCAATTAGACTCAAGGCCATAAAAAGCAATAATCTTCGCGCCAGAGTGAACACCGGATGGCCCCCATGCAAATGCCATACCTAAATCCCGATCATGCCATAAGGCCTAATCATTGTAAAGCAAAAAGCAGGGAACCCCCATCCTCCCTGTTCACGCATCGAATATCAAAAAAACGCCGATCGTCCCCGGACATGGAAATGCGGATTTCCACCCGCGATTCTATTCCAAAGCCGATTGATTTTTCAGGATTTTTCCCGGCAAACAACTTCTCCGCCCATTCCACGACAACGACACCAACGCCAAAAAAATACTCCTCCAAACCCAGGTTTTGCGCCTCGGCGAAGGTCTCAACCCGGAAAAGGTCCATGTGGTAAATCGGACAGCGGCCCTCATACTCATTGATGATCGTGAAGGTCGGACTGCGAATGTATTCCCCCTTTTTGAGGCCCAGCCCATTGCTGATCCCCTGAGTCAAGGTGGTCTTCCCCGAGCCCAGGTCGCCAAACAACAGCACGATATCGCCGGGTTTTAACTCCGCCCCGATCGTTTCGCCAAGACGCAGTGTCTCCTCGCGGCTGTTGCTGGCAATTTCCATGGTCAAGGCAGGATGCGTTTCATGGCTTCAGGCAAACACCTTAGCAGGTCGCCGGCGATCAAGCTGGTTTGACTGCTTTCCGCGGCGAACATGTCACCGGCCAGGCCGTGCAGATAAACCGCTGAAATACAGGCCGATTTCGGATCCAGTCCCTGGGCCGCGAGACCCGCGACCAGACCCGCGAGCACATCCCCGGAGCCCGCCGTCGCCATGCCGGGATTGCCGGTGGGATTGACGTAAACCGTTCCGTCGGGCACGGCGATGAGTGTCCGGGCGCCTTTCAGTACAACGCAAAGCAAGTTTTTCGTCGCCGGTTCGCGGGCGGCTTCGATGCGATTTTGCAGTATCTCCCGGGTCTCCTTGCCGCAAATCCGGGCCATCTCCTTGGGATGGGGGGTCAGTACCGTGTGGGGCGGCAGTCGGGAAATCAGCCCCTTCGACAAGGCAATGCCGTTTAACCCGTCGGCATCGACAACCAGCGGGCACTCGATGCGCGGCAGAACTTCCTCCAGCAATTGAACCGTTTCCTTGCCGGTGGAAATTCCCGGGCCAATCACCACGGCGGTTTTTCCCCGGCAGTGTTTGAGGATAATTTCCCCGGCGGAGCAGTCGATAGCGCCCCCGGCGGTTTCCGGAAGAGGAATCGACATAACTTCCAAAGGGTTGAATTCCAGCGACCGGTGGCAGTTTTCGGGCAAAGCAAGGCTGACCAGTCCGGCGCCCGCCCGCAAAGCCGCGACGGCGGCGAGCCCGGCGGCCCCGCCTTTGCCCCGCGACCCGCCAATAACCAGCACATGGCCGTAATGGCCCTTGTGCGAATCGGCTGGCCTTTTGGGAAAACAGCGACGGATGTCCGCCTCTTCAACAAGATACACGCCGACGGGCTGGCGGTCCACCGCCCTGGCCGGCAGGCCGATATCCGCCACCCGCACCTCGCCCATGGCCTCGGCGGCGGGAAACAGCAGGTGACTGCGCTTCATCAAACCCAGGGCAACCGTCAGGTCGGCGGCGACGTGTGGGCCGATAATCCCGCCTCCATCGGACTCAATACCGGACGGCATGTCGATAGACACCACGTACTTCCCGGCGGAGTTGATTTTTTTGATGACCTTCTCGTAAAGCCCGCCGACCGCCGATGTAAGCCCCGTGCCGAAAATCGCGTCGATGACGATCCGGCAATGCCGCAGGGGGTGGTCGCAGGATTTGAGAGTTTTCTCGTTGATCTCCTTGATCGGTACGCCAATGCGAAACGCGCTGTCGGCATTGGTCTTCGCGTCTTGTTTCAGCCCCGCCCGCTTGCCCAGCAGGAACACCTGAACGTCCGCGCCCCGGTTGAACAGGTGGCGGGCGACGACGAACCCGTCGCCCCCATTATTCCCCTTGCCGGCAAAAACCAGAACCTTGCCGGGCAAGGACGCCCCACCCTGCCCCGCAAACCTGGCCCACACCATATCGGCAACCCGGATACCCGCATTTTCCATGAGCGCCAGGCCGGGAATGCCGCAGTCCTCAATGGTGAACCGGTCAATGGCCTGCATTTCCCCCGCGGTGGCTATCTTGCGCATGGCGGACTCCTTTTTAACGATAGGTTCACTGACAATCCAACGCTATTCTATCACCACGGCCCGTCGACGGAACGGAAATATGACCGACGATCGACCCCCGGTCCCGGACAAAAATCCCACCGAGCTTCTTGACAATCGGGGCCAGCCGGAGTAATGTTTCTTTAGACATCCACTCAAAACAGATGCCTGAAAAATTGGGTTCCCGTAATTTTGGATCTTTAAGGCAGGTCCAACAAAAAACCCATTTCCTTCTTGAGCCGACTCTTCGGCCGCTCGGGCGCCTCGCAAGGGCGCCACAAAAGCTTTTTCGGCGCACTGTTGAATTCCATGTCGGCTTGTTGAGATAGAACCGGCCACTTTTGCCAAACTCATAGCTGTCCTGAAAAAGGATTGGCCTCCCTGGGCTGAGTTGCGTCTCAACCGCGATGGAAGGTTGAACTTTATGCAGTACATCATCTTTTCAATTTCACCTGAGGAAATCGCCCATGAACAAAAGCCGAACCTTTTCTGGGAAAAAAATTAAAATCGCCATCATCGGCGTGGGAAACTGCGCCAGTTCCCTGGTACAGGGGATTCATTATTACAAGACAAAAAATCCGGAAGATGTCATCGGCCTGATGCATTGGGAAATCGGCGGATACCGTCCCGGAGACCACGAGGTGGTTACAGCCTTCGACATCGACCGGAGAAAAGTGGGTCAGGATGTCAGCGAAGCCATTTTCACCAAGCCCAACTGCACCACGGTTTTTTGCCAGGATGTTCCCCGTTTCGGGGTAAAAGTGCGGATGGGCCGGGTCCTGGACGGATTCTCGCCGCACATGAAAGATTATGACGATAAAAGAACCTTCCTGCTCGCCGACGAACCCCAGCCCTCCCGCGAGGACGTGGTCGCCGCGCTCCGCGAATCCGGAGCGGAAATTTTGTTGAATTATCTGCCCGTCGGCTCGGAAAAAGCCACCCGATTTTATGCCGAATGCGCCCTGGACGCCGGGGTGGCGTTCATCAACAACATACCCGTATTTATTGCCAGCGACCCGGAGTGGGCCAGGAAGTTCCAGGAAAAAAACATCCCGCTCATCGGCGACGACATCAAGTCCCAGGTGGGAGCCACCATCACCCACCGCGTCCTGACCGACCTGTTCCACAAGCGGGGGGTCAAGCTGGAGCGGACTTACCAATTGAACACCGGCGGCAACACCGATTTCCTCAACATGCTCAACCGCCATCGCCTGCTGTCGAAGAAAAAATCCAAAACCGAGGCCGTGCAGTCCGTCGCCGCCAAACGCCTCGACGCGGAAAACATCCATATCGGCCCCAGCGATTACGTTCCCTGGCAAAACGACAACAAGGTCTGCTTTCTGCGAATGGAAGGCAAATTGTTCGGCGACGTCCCCATGAACATCGAGTTGCGCCTCTCCGTGGAAGACTCGCCGAACTCGGCGGGGGTGACTATCGACGCCATTCGTTGCGCGAAGCTGGCCCTGGAGCGCGGCGAGGGCGGCGTGTTGTTCGCCCCTTCTTCTTATTTTTGCAAGCATCCGCCGCGCCAGTTTCCCGATGCGGAAGCTCATCGCTTGACCGAAGCCTTTATCAATCCATCCGAGAGTGTACAGCATGAAATGTCTCATCATGGCTGGGAAGAAGGACAGCCGGCAATGGTCGAGGAATGATAACGCTCTCCTCGCTCCGCTTTTAGGCTTGCCTGTACTCGAACGAATCATTCGCACCACCCTGGAAGCCGGGGCGGACGAGTTTTATGTAAGCGTGGACAACCCAAACGGCCCTGTCCGGGGTTTCCTGGACGGCTTGAGCCGCCGGCTGGACGTTCCCATCACCCTCGTCACCCATGAAGACGGCGCAAAAAACGCATCTCCGGCGGTGACTATCGGCAAACGCTTTCAGAAACCGTTCCTGCTCCTGAGACCGGACCGCATCTTCGACTCCGCCATCGCCCGCAAGCTGATGCAAGTTTCCCTGCGCGATGGCGAGGCCGCGCTGGCCGTCGATGCCCGGATTGACGACCCCGCCGGGGCGCACCCCGACGACCTTCTCAAAACCGAGGACGACCGGGTACGGAACATCGGCGGCGGGTCGAAGGATTTCAACGGACGCGACACCGGAGTCTGGCTCTGCACCCCCGGCGCTTTTGACGCTCTGGAAAACGATGCCGGGCGGCAAGCACGGCAAACCGTTTGGTCCCAACTGGCGGCGGCTCTCTGTTCCCAACAGCGGTTGCAGGCAGTGGATGTGACCGGCCTCGACTGGGCAATCCTGGACGGTCCCGGCTCCTCACGGCAGGCGGAAAACATACTGCTGGCCCGCCTGCGCGACAAAACCAACGACGGCCCCGTGGCGCGCCGGCTGAACCGGCCCCTGTCCGTCAGAATCACCCGCCACCTGGCAAATTACCGGATCAGCCCCAACCAAATCTCGATGTTTGCGTTTCTCTGCGGCGCCCTGGCGGGCGGCCTGTTTGTCTGCGGCGGGTACCCCCTGTTACTGCTGGGCGGCATCCTCGCCCAGTTCGCCTCGATCATCGACGGTTGCGACGGCGAAGTGGCGCGGCTCAAATACCAAACCAGCGATTACGGCGGCTGGTTCGACGCCGTATTGGACCGCTATGCCGACGCTTTTCTGTTGTTCGGCCTGCTCTGGCACGCCTATGCGGAACAGCCCTCCGGCCTCGTTTTGTGGACGGGGTTCATGGCCGTCACAGGTTCCTTTCTGTTGAGCTACACGGCGGACAAATACGACAGCCTCATGCTCCGCCGCCTCCACGACAGCAATCCGTTCCGCCTGGGCCGCGACAGCCGCGTCTTCTTGATCTTCCTCGGTTGCCTCGTGAACCAGGCGTATTGGACGCTGGCGGTGATCGCCTTGCTGATGAACGCCGAAACCCTGCGCCGGATCATCATTTGTGGAAGCCATGAACCCCGTCGAATCCGCCAAACGTAAGATCAGGAAAGTGATCGCGGGCTCCCGGGTTCCCGAAGACCCGCGTCATGCCGAGAACACGCTCGAGTGGTTGCTGAAACTGGCCCCCACCGCCGGCCCGGCGTTGCGCCTGGCGGCGCTCGCCCATGACATCGACCGGGCCGTCGAGGCGCGGAAGGTGCAACGCGGCGACTTCGCGGATTACGATGCCTTCAAGGCCGCCCACGCCCGCAACGGAGCGAAAATCCTCCGGGAAATCCTGAACCACTGCCGCGTCCCCCGTACCATTGCCGAGGAAGCCTGCCGGCTGGTCACGCTTCATGAAGTGGGCGGCGACGCCCCGTCCGACCTGCTCCGGGACGCCGACGCCATTTCATATTTCGACGTCAACCTGCCCCATTACTTCGCGCGCCATGGCTGGGAGGAAACCCGCGCACGATGTCTCTGGGGTTACCGCCGGTTATCGCAAAAAATGCGCCTGCGCCTGCGCGCTTTCACGTTCGACGACGGCAGGCTCACCCGGCTGGTGCAAAGTTGCTTTAACCAACAAGAACCGGAAGGCGGCCAAGGTCAAACGTAAAGCGTGTACGGATAGTCCCGCGACTTCTGCAATTCCATTTCCTCCCGCGTCGGCGCCAGGCCGTTGATCACCGCGAACTGGCAGGGACAGGTGAAACCCCTTTGGCGTTTCTCCTCCGCCGTCAGGGAATTGTAGACATCCTTGTCCAGCAAAAAAACCGTGTTGAAAAAATAATCCTTGACGAACAGGTCGAACGGCAGTGATGCTCCCTTGAGACTGGGAAGCGCCTTGCGCCTTTCCGCCAGGCTGTCGCGGTTGTAGTTGTAGGCGTACCGGTACAACACATCGTACAACACGCAGAAATGATACGTGTTCATGTGGTACCAGCCCGACTCGCAAACCAATCCCTGTTGCAAAATACGCAGGAGGGCGCCGATCACCTCCAGCCCGCCGATCTTGTAGGCGTTGGGGAAAAACCGGCACGTTTCCTCATGGAGGAAATTGCCGGGTTGCTTGCGCAACGTTTCGATCAGGCTTTCCTCATCCTGGAGCGCGGCCTCGATAAAATGGCGCGCGTCGAACGACAGATGGTATTCAGGGATAAAATGAACCGCGTCTCCCGAAGGGTTGACGGCTATATCGGTTTTTTCGTAAATGTTTTTCTGGAATATCAACATCAGTCAAAAAACCGGACTCATGAAACACACACCGAATCGGCAAAAAGGGAACGATTCAATTAAACCACGGATGCACACCGTCCGCAAAGAAAACTCAACCCCCATCCGGCCATGAGAACCATCTATTCGATTCCGCTCCGCACCATCCGGGGACAGGCAACGGATTTGTCGGCCTACCGCGGCAAAGTCCTGCTGATCGTCAACGTCGCCTCGCGTTGCGGGTTCACGCCCCAGTACCGCGGACTGCAAACGCTCCGCGAAAAGTACCGCGACGCGGGACTGGAAATCCTGGCGTTTCCCTGCAACGATTTCGGCGCACAGGAGCCGGGCGGCGAGGCGGAAATCAAGGACTTTTGCGCCACCCGCTTCGGCGTCGAGTTCCCCCTGTTCGCCAAGGTCAAAATCCTTGGTGGCGCCGCCCACCCCCTGTACCGTTTTCTTCAGGACGCAGGCCTGCCCCTGACCGCGCCCGGCGACTTGTTGTCGATCCTGTTCGACCGGTTCAAGCCGGTGATTTATTTTCTGAAGGGGATGCGGCGGCCTACGGCAAAAAACGCCGTGCAGTGGAATTTCCACAAGTTCCTGATCGGCCGCGACGGCCACCCCGCCGCCCACTTCGCCGCCCAGATGGACCCCCTCGACCCGCGCCTGACCCGGCAAATCGACCAGGAACTCGCCCGCCCTTGTCATGGTGAGCCTGTCGAACCATGACCTGACTGAGCCGCCCACACCCGCCGTACGCCCGATTGCGCTTGACCTTGATTAATCGTTTGATACAGGTCGGCACATCTCAC
>JBHHYO010000024.1:0-32418 GCA_046757665.1 Nitrospinales bacterium | reverse complement strand
GCGCAATCGGGGGCTGGATGACCATGACAGGCGCGGTCAGGTATGGTTTTTTGCGCCTTCCGCGGCTTTGCGGTAGAATGTGCCTCCATGGAGACTCTGAGAGACCTGTTACGGGCGAAAATGCCGGCGCTGGCGCTGGACGGTTTTCTGGCGCTTTATGAGAAATCGCGCCGCGGGCCGGCGGTGATTTCCAACTGGCCGTCGATTCTCGGCCCGCATCCGGACAAACTGCCGCATTACGACTCGTTGCCGGCGCCCGACCGGGCGCAAGTGCAACGGGCACTGGGCAAACTGGTGGTCTGCAAGCTGAACGGCGGGCTGGGCACGTCGATGGGTTGTTCCGGGCCGAAGTCGGCGGTCGTGGTGCGCGACGGCTTGTCGTTTCTGGACTTGATCGTCGAGCAGATTTGCCAACTCAACGGCGAGCATGGAACGCATGTGCCGCTGGTGTTGATGAACAGTTTTTATACGCACGCGGCGACGGACATCGGGAAATACCGGGGCCGGCTGGACATCGAGACGTTCCGGCAAAACCGGTTTCCGCGCCTCGAAAAGGGCTCCGCCCTGCCGCTCGACGAGAAGCGGTTCGGCGACGCGGCATGGTATCCTCCGGGCCACGGTGATTTTTACGCCTGCGTCCACCAGCAGGGACTGCTCGACCGCTGGCTCGACCGGGGCTTGAAGATCCTGTTCATCTCCAACGCCGACAACCTGGGGGCCACGGTGGACGAGCGGATTCTGTCTTACATGGCGGACGGCGACTGTCCTTTTCTGATGGAAGTCACGCAAAAAACCGCCGCCGACGTGAAGGGCGGCGCGCTGTACCAGGCCAACGGCCGCCTGCATCTGCTGGAGGTCGCGCAGGTTCCACCGGAGCACCGGGGCGATTTCGGCGGTACGCAAAAGTTCCGGACGTTCAACACCAACAACCTCTGGATCAACCTCGTCCGACTGCGGGAAAGCCTGGAGCGGGGGCCGATGGACCTGCCGGTCATTGTTAATCCGAAAACCGTGCAGGAAACGGAGGTGATCCAGTTGGAAACCGCCATGGGGGCGGCCATCGGCAATTTCCCCGGCTCGCTGGGGCTGAACGTTCCCCGGTCGCGCCACCTGCCGGTCAAAAAAACCGACGACCTGTTGCTGGTGCAGTCGGATCTGTTTATTTTGCATCGGGGCAGTCTGTCGCGCAATCCGGCGCGGCGGCTGGCCGGCCTGCCGCAGATCGCGTTCGGCCCGCCGTTCACGCGCCTGGACGAGTACCAGAAGCGCATTCCGTCGCCGCCCAGCCTGGTCGAGCTGGAATCGCTGGCGCTGGAGGGCGATGTCCGGTTTGAGGAGGGGGTGGCCTTGAAGGGCCGGGTCACGATTGCCGGACGCGGCAAACCGCTGACGATCCCGCGAAACGCCGTCCTGGAAGACGAGGAAATGGCGTCGTGAACCGCCGCGACTGCGTTACGGAAAGCCGATGGACCGGCCTTGGATTCGGACAATTATTCAGGGGAAAATTAACCGGTTGACATGCCTTGCTCCATGGGTATACTAATTAAATAATTGGAAGAATACCCGGATTTTTCCCAGGCGGTCTTGGGGTTGACGACTCCGCTTCAGGAAAAGATTCGTTAAGCTGGATTGCCTGATTTTCATTGTTGCAAGTGCTTTATTAAAAAATGTTTCTTTTAAGGGAGGACAATTCCATGAAGAAATCAATTTTAACGGCGCTGGTTACTCTGGTTGCTCTTTGTTTTGTTGCTTCGGCATTTGCGGGAACAGTTGCCCCGGGCCAGCAAACAACTTGCAATGACGCCAAGTCCATCACTTTAACGGCCAGCGGAAGTGACGCCAAGGACCGTAGCAATGCCAATGCCACGGTTTGGAAATCTTCCAATTTCACAACTGTTCCCATTACCCTGGGGCCGACAGAGCATAACAGTCTGGAAGGAGACGGCGGCGTAGGAATGTCCGACAAACACACCATGGGCCGCAAGAGCGTTACGTTGGTGCATCAGCCGAACTTCAGCCGCGGCGACTCGATCGGCGACATCAGCGGTGAAGTAAGAATCACCAATACGGGATCGGTTAATTTGGATATCGTCTGCAATTGACACTAACCCCGAATAACGGGGCTGTCAGCATAAGAAACCGGTTGGGATTTCCCAACCGGTTTTTTTATTGGGCGGGCGGCGGCCTACACGTTGTAAAAAAACAGAATAAGGACCGACAGCAGGATTCGATAAACGATGAACGGCAGAAGCCCCGCCCGGGAGACGATCCGGAACAACAGGTTGATGGAGAGGTAACCCAGCAGAAACGTGACGGTAAAACCGACAAGAATGGGTCCCAGGCCGAAGGCGGCGTGAGGGGCGGACGCGGTCAGGAGCGCCGCCGTTTTGTAAAGCCCGGCGGCGAGAATGATCGGCGCTCCCATGAGAAAAGACAGCCGGGCGGCCGTGGTTTGCGAAAGTTGGCCGAACAGGCCGGCGGCCAGGGTGACGCCCGAACGCGACGTCCCCGGCACCAGCGCAAAGGCCTGCGCCAGGCCGACAAAAAGGATTTTCCCCGGACTGATCTCCTCGATCCGGTCAATGGGTTTTGCCTGCCGGCCGGCCCGCCGGTCTGCCGCAAGGAACACAAAAGACCATACCATCATATTGACCGCAACCAAATTGGGATTGCGAAACCGGGCTTCGATGACGTCGCCCCAGAGGAGCCCCGCAATGCCCGCCGGAAAACAGGCCAGAAGAATACTCCAGGCGACGCGGCGCATGGCAGGGTCGCCGCCGGGGGTAAACAGGGCAACGGCCAGTTTCCACAGGTCGGCACGGAAAAATATCAGGATGGCCAGCAGGGTGGCCAGATGAAGAATGGCGTCCAGCGCAAGACCCTGGTCCGGAAAATTAAAAACCAGCGGCGCAAGAATGAGGTGACCGGAACTGGAAACGGGAAGAAACTCCGTAACACCCTGAATCACTGCCAAAATAATGATATTGAGGTATTCCATGAAAGCCCCGTCCGTCCGATGTTGAAAAATAAGAATCGAAAGACCGCAACGTTTTTATTGATCGTGTTGGGAATCGTTGCCCTGCACAACCAGAGACTATCCGTTTCCGATCCGGAGAGCACGTATCCCAAGAGGATTCGGCGGGCCATTCGGCTGTGGCTGGATCCGCCGGCCAACGAGTTGGAGAGGCATCTTATCGGAAAAAATATCTCCTGCGGGAACCGCGCTCGGCTTTACAAGGCGGTGGCATCGGCAACGGTGGTGATCAAAAGCGGCGGAGCTTTGGGCGCCGGTGTTTTCATCGGCCCCCGGCTGATCGCCACCGCCGCGCACGTGGTGGAAGGCGGCCGCCCCAGCGTTTTTCTTGCGGACGTGAAGGACGACTCGCTTGCCAAACCCGGAATCCCCGTCGCCGTCGCGCAGGTGCGGCGGGTTCGCGGGCCGGACCTGGCATTCATTGTCACGCGGCGCGCTTACACGTCCTGGCTGAAACTCGAATGGCATTACGAAGACAGCAAAAACCTGATGGTGGTCGGCCATCCCAACGGCAAATACTACTCTATCCAAAAGGCGCGAATCAAGAAAAAAGGCCCGCCGGGCGATTCCGAATTCATCGTGTTCAAGGACAACGAAATTTTCTTCGGCAACTCGGGAGGCGCCATCGTGAATTGCAACGGGTCGCTGGTGGGCGTGGTCAGCATGATGTCCAATTATCAAACCACCCTGCTGAAGCGGGGGATCGGCGTCAATTCCCGGGCCATTGCCGCCTATGCCGACCGTCTGGGGGTACGATGACCGGGCCGGCGGCGCGGCGTTGCCGGACACGCTTTTATCCTTTGCCGGGTTCGGCAATTTGTGATATCTTGCATTTTCAAAATATCCGACTGAAAAAACATCTCCCCGAATCCGACATTCCGCTTTGGGGCATTCACTATTTTTCGCCGACCGGATTGCCGTCATATCCCCGATTCCCAAGTTTATGACGCGGCGCGGGGAGCGTTGTTCTTGCGACGCCCGGCAAAGGTCCATGAGAGAATTTCACAGAATCAATCGACTACCGCCTTACGTGTTCAACACCGTCAACGAACTGAAGTTGCTGGCGCGGCGGCGCGGAGAAGACATCATCGACTTTGGCATGGGCAACCCGGACATGCCGACGCCGCCTCATATTGTTGAGAAGCTGTGCGAGGCGGCGCGCAAAGGGGCCAACCATCGGTACTCGCAGTCCAAGGGCATTCCCAAACTGCGGCTGGCCATCGCGAACTGGTACAAACGGCGATTCCAGGTGGACATCGATCCGGAAACCGAGGCAATCGCCACCATCGGATCCAAGGAAGGCATCTCTCACCTGGCGCTGGTCATTTCCAACCCGGGCGATTCGGTGCTTGTGCCAACGCCGACGTATCCGATCCATACCTATGCTTTTATTTTGGCCGATGGGGATGTGATTCATGTTCCCTTGTCGCGGGAGACGGATTTTTTTGAAACCCTGCTGGAAGCTTTCAAACGAAACCTGCCGGCGCCCAAGGTGTTGACGATCAATTTCCCCCACAACCCGACGACGGAGGTTGTGGATAAAAGTTTTTTCGAGAAAGTCGTCGCCTTTGCCAAAGAGCACGACTTGATCGTGATCCATGATTTTGCGTACGCGGACATTACGTTTGACGGCTACCAGGCTCCCAGTTTTTTGCAGGTTCCCGGAGCCAAGGAGGTTGGCGTAGAAATCTTCACGATGTCCAAAAGTTATAATATGCCCGGTTGGCGGGTCGGGTATGTGGTCGGCAACCGTGATATCATTCATGCCTTGTCGCGATTGAAAAGCTACCAGGATTACGGGATATTTCAGCCGATCCAGATCGCTTCCATTATTGCCCTGAACGAGTCCGACGATTGCACCCGGGAAATTTGCAATGTCTATAAAAGCCGTCGCGACGTTTTGTGCGAAGGGTTGAACCGGCTGGGATGGCAAGTGGACAAGCCGAAAGCCACCATGTTTGTCTGGGCGGAAATCCCGGATCAATACAAGCCGATGGGTTCGCTGGAGTTTTCCAAGATGCTGATCGAAAAAGCCAAGGTGGGGGTTTCGCCGGGGATCGGATTTGGCGCCAGCGGTGACCATTTCGTCCGATTCGCCCTGGTGGAAAACGAGCACCGCACCCGCCAGGCGATTCGCGGTCTCAGGGAAATTTTCTGATGCCGCAAACATTTTTCAAATCATCAATGCCATGAAAACCATTCGACTGGGGTTGATCGGCTTCGGCACCGTGGGCGCGGGGGTCGTGAAAATTCTCTCGCAGACCAATTTTTTGATCGAGCGGCGGCTGGGCGCGACCATCAAGCTGGTCAAGATAGCCGACCTGGATATCAAGAGCGACCGCGGCGTCCCCGTCGCCCGGCACGTCCTGACCACCAACGCCGACGATCTGCTCGATCATCCCGAAATCGACATCGTGGTGGAACTGATCGGCGGACTGGAACCGGCCCGGTCATTTATTCTGAAAGCCGTGGCAAACGGCAAACATGTGGTCACGGCCAACAAGGCCCTGCTGGCCAAACACGGCGACGAGATTTTTTCCGCCGTGGAGGAAAAAAATCTCTGCCTGGGCTACGAAGCTTCCGTCGGCGGGGCCATCCCCATTATCCGATCCCTGCGCGAGTCCTTTGTCGCCACCCGCTTCAAGTCCATCGGCGGGATCGTCAATGGCACGGCCAATTATATTCTCAGCCAAATGTCCGACGGCGGCCGGGATTTCGACACGGCCCTGAAGGAAGCACAGGCCCAGGGGTTTGCCGAGGCCGACCCGACTTTCGATATCGAGGGCATCGACTCTGCTCACAAGATCGCCATTCTCACCCGCCTGGCTTACGGCACGGGGGTGAATTTCGAAGACATTTTTGTCCAGGGGATTTCCGGAATCACGAGCGAGGATATTCAATATGCCGGGGACTTCGGGTACAAGATCAAGCTGTTGGCGATTTCCAAAATGGACGGTGAAGCGATCGACGTCCGGGTTCACCCGACCATGATTCCCGCGGACAACCCCCTGGCGAATGTCGGCGGCGTGCTGAACGCGGTTTGGGTAGGCGACGAGTGGATGGAGAAAAATATTCTTGTGGGCCACGGGGCGGGCGCCCTGCCCACGGGATGCGCCGTGCTGGGCGACGTGGCGGAGATCAGCCGCAACATCCTTTCGGGAGCTTCCGGCAGGGTGCCGACGAGGGCGTTTCAACCATCCGCCATCAAAAATATCCCCATAAAAAATATCAGCGATATCGAATGCGAATACTTCCTGCGGCTTCGCGTGATGGACCAACCGAACGTCCTCTCCGTCATCTCCGGCATCCTGGGCGATCATTCCATCAGCATCAAATCGGTCATTCAAAAGGGCCGCGACCGGAATGGCGACGGTGTGCCGCTGGTATTGATGACCCATGAGGCCCGGGAAAAAAATGTCCGGGAAGCCCTGCGGAAAATCGATCAGCAGGAAGTGGTTTGCCGGGAGACCCGTTTAATCCGCGTTGAGAGTGGAACATGAAATTCAAAGCCTGGTTTCAATGTATCGCCGGTTGCCCCGGCCTGCATGAGTTGACGGAGATCATTTATCGCTGTCCCCGTTGCGGTGACCTGCTGGAGGTGCAACATGACATGGATCAACTGAAATCGCGGTCGCCAAAGCAATGGAAGGAGCTGTTCGAGCAACGTTACCGGAAACACGAGTGGCCTTACGGCAGTAGCGTCTGGGGAAAGAAGGAGCTGGTTTGCCCGAACGTGGACAACGACAACATCGTTTCCACCTACGAAGGCGCCAGCAACCTTTTCTGGGCGGATCGATACGGAAAGCAGATCGGCCTGGAGGACCTGTGGATCAAGCAGTGCGGCATGGCGCATACCGGGTCGTTCAAAGACCTGGGAATGACCGTTCTGGTCTCCATGGTCAAGCAAATGATCGCCGACGGCAAAAAAATCCGCGCCGTAGCCTGCGCTTCGACGGGGGACACCTCGGCGGCGCTGGCCTCCTATTGTGCCGTGGCCGGAATCCCCGCCATCGTGTTTCTGCCCAAAAACAAGGTCTCACTGCCGCAGTTGATCCAGCCGATCACGCATGGGGTTTTGACTCTCTCACTGGATACGGACTTTGACGGTTGTATGAAAATCGTCCAGGAAATTTGCAAAAAGGAGGACATTTATCTGGCCAACTCGATGAACTCACTGCGTATCGAAGGACAAAAGACCATCAGTCTCGAGCTGGTTCAGCAATTCGACTGGGAGGTGCCGGACTTCGTCATCGTCCCCGGCGGCAACCTGGGAAACGTCAGCGCGGTGGGCAAGGGATTTCAGATGCTCCATGACCTGGGATTGATCGACAAATTGCCGCGCCTGGTGTGCGCCCAGGCGGAGAGAGCCGATCCGTTGTATCGAAGTTTTAAAACCGGCTATACGGAATACAAACCGATCCAGGCCAGGAAAACCGCCGCCAGCGCAATCCAGATCGGCGCGCCGGTCAGCATTAAAAAAGCCATTCGCATCCTGAAGGCGTTTGACGGCATCGTCGAGGAAGCGACGGAAAATGAATTGGCCAATGTTGTCGGCAAAGCTAACCGCACCGGCTTGCTGTGTTGTCCGCATACCGGCGTGGCCCTGGCTGTCCTGGAAAAACTCGTGGCCCGCGGGGTGATCCACAGCAACCACCGCGTCGTGGTCATTTCAACCGCCAACGGATTGAAGTTTACCGACTTTCTTTACAAGTACCATACAGATCAACTTCCCGGAGTGAAGTCGGAATACGCTTATCAGCCCATCGAATTGCCCTCGGATTACAACAAGGTTCGCGACACGATTCTCGAAACCTTGTCCGAATGAAATTGAGCCATGAAACAACCCGCAACCCACCTGCTCGCAAGCCGCGGGTTTTTCATTTTGATCATGCTATGCTGTGCGACGACCGCGGTTTCTGCGAGCGACCGGTGGGTGACGATTGAAGCCGGGGAATTTGTCATGGGCGGCAACTATTGCGCCGAGATGCAGTCCAACTCCGACTGGTGCGCCGATGAAACGCCTCACCGGGTGCGGCTGGACCGGTATGCGATCGCCCGGCACGAGGTGACCAATGCCGAGTATAATAAATGCGTGGAGGCGGAGGTTTGCGCGCCGAACATTCTGCATGACACCCGGCCCCGGGATTTCACCCGGCCCGGCCAACCCGTAGTGTTTGTGACCTGGGCCGATGCGGAGGCTTATTGCCGGTGGATTGAGGCCAGGCTACCCACCGAGGCGGAATGGGAAAAAGCCGCCCAGTCGGAAGACCTCGGCGGCGCGTACTATGGCCGCGCCTACGGCGCTGGCGCACCGCAGGATGTCGGCGGCCTGCCGCCCAATTCGCACGGACTGTACGATATGCTGGGCAATGTCTACGAATGGACCCGGGATTGGTACGGGCCTTATGAAACGCGGGAGATTCAGGTGAATCCACGCGGGCCGGATTCCGGCAAGGAGAAAGTGGTACGCGGCGGCTCATGGAATTCGCCGCCGCATTATTTGCGAGTCCAGGACCGGCTGGCGCGTCTGCCCGGCCGGCGTTTCGCCGACCTGGGTTTTCGCTGTGCGAAATCTCTTCCCTAGGGAGGTGCAAATCACATGTCGGATATAAAGAACATCGTCATCATCGGTTCCGGCCCCGCCGGGCATACCGCGGCCATTTACTGCGCCCGGGCCAACCTGCCGCCTTTCATGTTTGAAGGATTTGTGGTGGGAGGGTCCGCGGGCGGACAGTTGACCACCACAACCGACGTGGAAAACTATCCCGGTTTCCCCGAGGGCATCAACGGACCGGAATTGATGGAATTGTTCCGCAAGCAGGCCGCCCGCTTCGGTACGGAAATGGTGCGCGAAGATGTTTGCGAGGTCGATTTCCGCAACCGGCCGTTCACCGTCAAGTCGGACCAGACCGAAGTCCGGGCGCACGCCGTGATTATCGCCACGGGCGCCACCGCCAGGCGAATGGGGGTCCCCAGCGAGGCCACCATGTGGAACAACGGCATGTCCGCCTGCGCCGTGTGCGACGGGGCTCTGCCCTTCTTCCGCAACCGGCCGCTGATGGTCATCGGCGGCGGCGATACCGCCGTCGAGGAAGCCTCCTACCTCACGAAATTCGGCAGTCACGTTTATATGGTCCACCGCAGGGACCAGTTGCGCGCTTCCAAGATCATGCAACAGCGGGCGTTCGACAATCCAAAAATCGAAATCCTCTGGGACACGATTTTTCTCGACGCCGTCGGCGACACTTTTGTAACCGGCGCCAAGGTGAAAAACCTGAAAACCGAGGCGGTGCGGGAAATTGAGGTCTCGGGTATTTTCTACGCCATCGGCCACACTCCCAACACGGCCGTGTTCAAGGGCCAGGTCGATCTCGATGAAAAGGGCTATATCACACTGCAACCGGGAACCCAGATGACCAGTGTTGCCGGCGTGTTCGCCGCCGGCGACGTGCACGACGCGAGATACCGGCAAGCGGTGACCGCCGCCGGTACGGGTTGCGCCGCCGCCCTGGAAGCGGAACGCTGGCTCGCCGAACAGAATATCGTCTGATCTGAAACTCCGCGGATATGGTCCGACCGCGGTGCCCCCCGCCCTTCCCTCGCCTTGACAAACGATCCTCCCGGTCTTATTCAGGTTGTAAGAGAGTCTATTTTTGCCCGAAGGAGGACCGTGTTTATGCGTTTTGACAAGATGACCATTAAATTGCAAGAAGCGCTCAACGGGGCTCAGGCGCTGTGCGAGCAGGAAAACCAGCAGAGCCTGGAGTGCGAGCATTTGCTGTTGCACCTGCTGAAAGACCCGAATGGAGTGGGCCAGGCGATCATGAAAAAAACGGGCGTGAATATCGACCGGTTGACCGCCGACCTGGACGAAAAACGGTCACGTTACCCTCGGGTTTCCGGAACCTCGCCACAAGTCTACCTGTCCCGGGAGTTGAAGGATATTTTCGACAGCGCATTTAAAGAAGCGCAACAGATGAAAGATGAATTCGTCAGCGCCGAGCACGTTTTGCTGGCCGTCGCGGAAAACAAAAAAACCGGCGCGGGAAAAATTTTTTCGACCCACGGCATCAAGCGGGACACTCTGTTGAAAGCTCTGATGGAAATACGCGGCAACCAGCGGGTGACGGACCAGAATCCCGAAGAAAAATACCAGGTATTGAAAAAATACTGCATCGACCTCACGGAGCGGGCCCGGTCGGAAAAACTGGACCCGGTCATCGGACGCGATGAAGAAATCCGCCGCGTGGTTCAGGTGCTTTCCCGAAGGACCAAGAACAACCCGGTTTTGATCGGCGAACCGGGCGTGGGCAAAACCGCCATCGTCGAGGGCCTGGCGCAACGGATCGTTCATCGGGACGTGCCGGAAGGCTTGAAGGACAAGCGCATTCTCGCCCTCGATCTTTCCGCCCTGGTCGCCGGGACAAAATACCGCGGCGAGTTCGAAGACCGCTTGAAAACAGTACTGAAAGAAATCAACGGTAGCGCAGGGGAGATCATCCTGTTTATCGACGAGATGCACACTCTGGTGGGCGCGGGCGCCGTTTCCGGGGCCATGGACGCTTCCAACATGCTGAAACCCGCCCTGGCCCGCGGCGAGTTACATTGCGTCGGCGCCACAACGCTCGCCGAGTACCGCAAGCATATCGAAAAAGACGCCGCACTGGAAAGAAGATTTCAACCGGTCATGGTCGAGGAGCCGGCGGTGGAGGATACGGTCTCCATCCTGCGCGGGCTGAAGGAAAAATACGAGGTACATCATGGCGTGAGAATTCAGGACGCGGCGATCCTTGCCGCCGCCAAACTGTCGCACCGTTACATCACCGACCGCTTCCTTCCCGACAAGGCGATCGACCTGATCGATGAGGCCGCCTCGCGGCTGAGAATGCAAATCGATTCCATGCCCGTCGAAATCGACCGCTTCCAAAGAAAGATCACACAGTTGGAAATCGAGCGCGAAGCTCTCAAAAAGGAAGACGATGCCGATTCCCGGAACCGTCTGGACTCGATCAGCGGCCAAATCACCCAACTCAAGCAATCGTGTGAAACGCTGAAGGCTCAGTGGAAAAACGAAAAGAAAGTGATCGAAGAAAAACGCGCCTTGAAGGAAAAAATCGAACAGACGCGGCGCGAGGCGGAAAATGCCGAACGCCAGGGCAACCTGGAAACCGCCGCGGAACTGAGATACGGGACTCTGCCACGACTGACTCACGAGTTGGAGAACCTGCAAAAACATCTCGGCAAACTTCAATCCGGCAAAAAGGTGCTGACCGAAGAAGTGGGCGCGGAAGATATCGCTCTCATCGTATCGCGGTGGACGGGGATTCCAGTCGACAAGATGTTGCAAACCGAAAAAGACCGTTTACTGAACATGGAGGACCATTTGCGCCGCCAGGTGGTGGGACAGGACGAAGCGGTTGAGTTGGTTGCCAACGCTATCCGCCGAGCACGCTCCGGGTTGCAGGACCCCAATCGGCCCATCGGCACGTTTTTATTTCTCGGTCCCACGGGCGTGGGTAAAACGCAACTGGCCCGGTCCCTGGCCGAGTTTTTGTTTGATGACGATCAGTCCATGATCCGCGTGGACATGTCCGAATACATGGAAAAACATGCCATGGCGCGGTTGATCGGCGCGCCACCCGGTTACGTGGGCTATGAAGAAGGGGGATATCTGACGGAACACGTGCGCCGCAAACCTTATTCCGTGCTGTTGTTCGACGAAATCGAAAAAGCCCACCCGGACGTCTTCAACCTGTTTTTGCAGATCATGGACGAAGGCCGCTTAACCGACGGACAAGGGAAAACCGTCGATTTCAAAAATACGCTTATTCTGATGACCTCCAACCTCGCCGGCAGGCAAATTCAGGAAGCTGGAGCCCGGATCGAGGAAGACAGCGCGGACAGTGGCGCCGCGATTTTGGCCCGGGATGAAAAAATTTATCAGGAGGTCCATTCGGAATTGAGAAACCATTTCCGACCCGAATTTTTAAACCGTATCGATGAGATTGTCATCTTCAACAGCCTGGGACGCGCACAAATCAAGGAAATTGTGGAAATTCAGATGGGCGACCTGCGGCGACGGCTGGCCGAGAAAAAGATGACGCTCTCTTTAAGCGATGCGGTAAAGGAATCGCTGGCGCGCCGGGGATACGATTCCGTTTACGGCGCCCGACCCCTTAAACGCGCAATCCAGAAATATCTGCAAGACCCCCTGTCCCTGCACATCCTGCGCGAAAAATTCGTCGAAGGCGATCATATCCACATTGTCACCAATGGATCGGAAGATAGCTTTGTCTTCGAGAAGGCGCCAAAGTAAACCATTTGGCGTGGCGGGTTTTGTCAGAGGAAATCCCGGGAGAGATAAATGCGGCGAAGCCGGGGTTCAATCGGATCTTAAAAGAGGCTTGATTTTCTCTTTCAGGACTTTTCGCGTCACCGGTTTGACAATATAGTTGGTGGCGCCTGCCTGGACGGCTTGTATCACCCGATCCTTTTCGCCATGAGCCGTCAGAATAAGAAAGGGAACCTTCTTTAACTTTTCATCCGACCGGATTTTCTTGAGAAACTCCAGACCATCCAGTGTCGGCATATCCCAATCGGCAATAATCAGATCGACCTTCTCCTGCTTCAACCGCAACCAGGCAACCATTCCGTCATTGGCCTCTATGATGTTGTCAAAACCCAGCTTGTACAGAAAAGCTTTCGCTGTCTGCCTTACCAGCCTCTCGTCATCGACCAGCATGATTTTCGGGTTTAGAATCAGCGCCATGACTTCAAATTTAATTAAGGTCAACGATGCTCATACACCAGGATCAAAAACAGCCGAAACAATATTTTTTATGGTTCGCGGGAAATAAACCCACCTCGTGGACTTTTTGATCAATTAGCCCATATACCTCCCAGACCGATTGACTCCATGTCCACCGTCTGCTGAGCCGTTCCGCGAAGCTCATGCCGGTAAGCATCCAACGCAGTGAAAGTCAGATCCATCGGCACCATGTTGACCGCGCCGCCATGATAATTGGACAGCATCGCGCCCTGAAGGTCATCACCTCGCGCGCAGATCAGAATGCCGGATTCGTTTTTCTTGATGCGGATCGACCCGTCTTTTCTGACCTTAACTTCATCGGTGCTTCCGTCTCTATGCGTAACGGAACAGAAAGAAACCGCCAGTGTTTTGCCGCCGGGGTCCTTAAGAAACGTCATTGTTCCGTCATCCGTTTCAGCCACATTTGCGGCGGCCGAAGAAAAACTTGCAAAAACAAACAGAGCCAGAATTGCGATATTTAATGGCGTATGATATTTCATGTTGTCCTCCCCGGATCAATGATCCATTTTCTTAGCTTCTATTATAGTAGAATAAAATCCGCAAACATTACACCCTATCTTGCAAAATTCTCGAAAAAATACAGGCGGAAAACCTCCATTGCTTTGAGGCGTCTTTCATAAAAGATGTGCCCGGAAGAAAACAAGGTTCATTAATTTCTTTTCATTAAGCCGCAAGACGGCATTTGCCAAACTTTTTCGCCGATCCAGGCGGCGTTTTACTCGACGATTTCTATCAACCGGTTGTGCATGGGATAGTACAAAGCCTTTCTGATGTCGCGGGTCTCGCCGCCAAGGCGAATCAGCTGTTCATACTCCCGCAGTTGCCGCCGGTATCTTTTTTTCTCTTCTTCAAAAAAAGCCTCCAGCTCCGTTCCTTGATGTTCTCCGGTTTTGTAATCGATGATCCAGCGCACATCGTTGTCATCGACGAAGGTGCGGTCGATAACACGGTTTTCATAACCGCCGGCCAGATATCCCGTCAGAGGAAACTCGGAGCGGCGTTCGCGGTGATGTTTCAGAATCCACTGCCCGGTTTCGTCCCGGAGCATGTTTTGAATGGCGCGGAGCGCGTCGGCGACGGCGTTTTCCAATTGACCGTGTGGCAGGCCCTCTCCCAGGAGGGCGGCGGCAAGCGCCGGTTTAAGTTGTTCCGCGCTCATCCTTGTCCTTGCATCCGGTCCGGCCAGGTCCTGAAAAACCAAATGTAAAACCGTTCCCAGGCAACGAGCCTGGTTTCCGGCCCAAACGAACTCCGGCGACGTTTCATCTTCGGGTTCGGACGAAGTTTGTAACATCGGCGTCACACCCGGAAAATCCGCCGGCAAGCGTTGAATGACGGGAGCCCTTATTGAAGGCGTTTGACCGCTTGCGGGAGTCTCGTGCGCCGCTCCGGTCGGCGGCCATTGCCGTTGAACATAGGGCCACAGTTTCTGCAAAAGCGAGTTGGCGGTCGGTTTTCTTTCTCCGTTTTTGATGGGTACGTGGCCAAAAAGGTGAAGTTGCTTTTTTGCCCGCGTGGCGGCAACGTACAAAAGACGAAATGTCTCCAGCGATTCCTTTTTTTTGTCCAGCAAGGCGAGAAAATCGTAGATTTCCGATCTTGCTCCGCCGCGTTCCTGTATCGGCGCTATGAGGAGATTCTCGCCATGCGGAATCCAGAACAGAAGCCTTTGCTTGGGGGACCGCGGTTGCTTGCCCAGGCCCGGCAGAATCACGAAGTCGAATTCCAATCCCTTGGCCTTGTGCATGGTCATGATGTTGACGGCTCCAACCACGCCGGCGCCGGCGGCGGCATAAATGTTTTTCAAACGGCTTTCAAAATACTCCAGCCGGTCGGTATGGCCTTCCTCGATCATCTCACTGATTTTGTCGAAAAACACCTCGGCGTCCTGCAAGGCGGCGCCATCGACGCAGGCCGGGCCTCCCAGGGCAATCCAGCATCCTTCCACCAAATCGCGCGGGTTGGTGGCAGAACGGCACTCCAGGGCGTTGGCCATTATGGCAACAAACCGGCTAACGCGGGTCTGCCCGTCAGTGGACAACCGGGCCAGGCGCTCGCAATCGTTGAGCAACGCCCAGATGGGAGAGGAGGTATCGTCATGGCATAACCGATGCAAGTCTTCCAGTGCCAAACCGCACCAGGGTGCGCGAAGAATGGCAAGCCAGGACAGGCGGTCCTGGGGAAAAAGCAGAGAGCG
Source organism: Nitrospinales bacterium (assembly GCA_046757665.1). GTDB lineage: Bacteria > Nitrospinota > Nitrospinia > Nitrospinales > JAJDAT01 > JBHHYO01. The sequence goes on along the minus strand of JBHHYO010000024.1, from coordinate 17,358 downwards.
CATCAGCGCCAGCAGGTCCAAAATCGCCGGGCGGGTGTCCAGGGAGTAAATTTCCTCGGCCTGGAAGGGGATATGATTCTCCTGAAGGGCATGAACAATAGCCGGCAAATGCCGCCGCGCCCGCACCAATACGGCAATGGATTCGGTCTCGTGGTTTGCGCGGATTCCCCGGATGAGTTCGACGATCGAGTCCGCCTCCTCGCTGGTTTTCGATTCCTCCAGCGAATGCAGGACCACGCCCGGCAAGTCGTCCTCCGGCCGCGCCGCCTGCGATTGCGAATGCCTGATGGCGCCAAGAATTGGGTCGTCTGCCTTGGGGAAAACCTCTCCGAAACATTCATTCACCCAGGCGACGATCTTCCCTTGCGAACGAAAATTCGTTTTCAAGGTCAGAGGCGTGAGTTGAATGTCACCGATCCCTTTGTCCCGCGCATCGAGAAACAATCCGACCTCGGCGTCGCGGAACCGGTAAATGGACTGCATGGGGTCGCCGACAAGAAAAAGCGACCTGCCGTCACCGCGCATCCAGCCGGAGATCAACGTTTTCAGGAGTTGATGTTGTTTAAAGGACGTGTCCTGGTATTCATCCACCAGAATGTGTTGCAGTTTCATGTCGAGTTTCAACAGCAAATCGCTGGGGTCGCTTGCCCCGCCCAGGGCATCCAGAGCCGACAGGATGATTTCGGTAAAATCCGTTTTCCCGTGTTCGCCAAACACGTCGCGGAGGATTTTCGCCAACCTGGAAAGCAAAAGGATTAAAGCCCTGAGATTGTTCCACTCCCCGTCCGAGAAAGACGGTTGAGGCAATGCCTTTATCTCTTGCAAGGCTTCCTCAAGTTCTTCCCGGTCTTCGAGTAATTCAAGCAAAGCTCGAAAATCCGCTTTCATGGTTTTTTCCGGATCGGATTTTCCCGATGGAAAACCAATTTTGGCGTTTACGCCACCGGTTTTTCTATAAGCGCCTCCATCCGTCGTCAACAGGCGCGCCAGGGCTTTCCATTGCGGGAGGTCGGCAACCGTCGGCGAAGGCAAAGCGCGCAAGCCGATCAGGCAGGCGCCGGCATATTCCGGATTGGCGTCCGCAAGATTTTTTGCGCTGAAGGACGCCAATGCGGGAAGCGGACCGGCTATTTCCGGAGGGAAAAGAGTTGCAACCCGGTTGAGCTTGTCCTCTATCAAATCCTTGAGGACGTTTTCCAGTTTGGTTTTTGTTTGTTCGTCAAGCGACAGTTTTTGGAAAAAGTCGGTCAGCCATTGAGCCCGTTTCCCCAGCAAGTCGATCATCCCTTGCAGAAAGGCGGATTGGGAATTATCCAGATGGCTCAAGAGGGATCGCATCACCTCGCCCTCCGGGGTGTCCGATTCCACGAGTTGCAAGGCTCGACGCGCCGTTTCCCGGTAAAGGTCTTCCGCATTTTCCTCAGCGGTGGGCGGTTCGCCCAGACGGGTCAGGAGCGGCATCTGGACGGCCAGCGCGCGGCAAAACGAGTCGATGGTTTGGATTCGCAAGCGGGAAGCGTTGTCCAGCAGGCGCCATTGCCTTTTCCGATCGTGTTCGAGGGCCTTGCGCGCCAATTCCCAGGTGCGTTTTTCATGTTCCGATGCGGGGGGCGTATCCGACCGGCCGTTTTCCAACGCTTTCAGGATGCGGACTTTCATTTCCGCGGCGGCCTTGCGGGTAAACGTCATAGCGAGAATCTGCTCGGGGTATTCCACGAATCCCAGCAACTTGAGGTACCGTTGAATCAGCAGTTCCGTTTTTCCCGATCCCGCCGGAGCCTGAACGATAAACGATCGGGAAGGATCGAGTGCTTGTTCTCTTTGTTGAGCGTCGCCGATAGAGGTCACTCGTCCATCTCCTCCGAGTCCGAAATCGTGTTGTCGATCTCTTCAATTCGGCACAGACTGTTCAGCCCACAATTCCTGCAGGTTTTCGACCCTCTAAAGGGATTGATCGACAATCTGCCGGCAAGGAATTCGTCCGCCAGGGCGGTTAGGCGGTCTCTCCAAAAATCCATTTTTTCCTGCCAATCGACACAGCGCGCATTTTTCCCGCCACAAAGGGCCGTCACAAGGGAAGCATCCCCGGCAACCAGTTTATAACCCGGATTTTTTTCACTTTTTCGGATGGGCGCGTAGGCAATGGCATCCGGCAAGAACTTCAAGGCATATAGCGGAAGCTGAGGTTCTTGAATTCGATCCTGAAACCAATCCGCCGTATTGCACTGTCCGGTTTTGTAATCGATGAGGATGCGTTGGCCGCTCTCCACCCGGTCCATGCGGTCGATGCGGATGTTCAGTTCCAATTCGCCGATAGTCACCGATTCGTCTTTTTCCTTCAAAATAACTTCAAAGTCGGTGCGCAATAATTCCCGTTCCATCCAGTCTTTCAAGAGAGCGTTTACCCGCTCGACCTCCAGCTCGACGAAACGGGACTGCCTGTTTAAGACGGCGCGGTCGAACGTTTTGCGGACAGCCTGCCGGACGCTGTCGTGAATGACGGCGAGGAGTCGATTTTCTTCCTTCAACCGTTGCAACTGCGTCCGGGTTTTCACCTTTTTCCAAAAAATCTCCAGCGCCTTGTGGACCAGGCTACCCCGCGTCATGCTTTCTTCGGAGTCGAGCAAGGCTTCCGGAGAAACCAGTTTTTCCGCGTGCAGGCGGTGTTGCGCAAAAGCGCGGAACGGACAGTGCGCCTGGTTCCTTAACACGTTGCAACCCTGCCGGGAAATCGTTTGCTGTAGTTCGCGGCGCTCGTCGGGGCCAAAAGGAAGGGCCGGATTGTCCCGCCAGGTTTGCAATTCGATCGGCGATTGAAGCTGGTCGATCATCCTGTGGGAACAGGTGATTTCCGGAGCGGGCCGGCATTGCGGAAGGTCCTTGAGCAAGGGGCTCATCCTCAGCGCGGCTTCTCCATCCCACCCGGGAAAACTGAATACAATATCCGGCGCGGCACCCAGCAAACGGCGCAAAACCCGTTCGGCAAATTTAAGTTCCCAGTCCCCGGTGGCATGGGGGAGTTTTTTTTGCAACGGCAGGGGAAGAAACGGATTGGGCGATGGGGATGCCGGCAAAACATCCGCGTTGCACCCCATGACCCAAAGATGGTCGAATGCCAGCCCGGCAGAGTCCTCCAACCCCACCACTTGAATCAGCTGGTCGTCGGTTTTTAAATGGAACGGCTTTTCTTCAGTAATTTGAGACAGAAGGCCGGCGGCGGCAAGGCGGTCGATACTGCCCATAACTCCGTCCAGCGAGGCGAGTGCGTCCAGGCACTCCATCCAGACGCGATGCGTCCAGCGCATGTTTGCCGTCCAGGAGCCGTCACCCGCGGGCCAGCCGATACGCCGTAAAAACCCGGAAAAATGATGCGCCCAGGCACTGGGCGGCAACCGTTGCCCGTCGCCAATCAACTCGCGCCAGGACTGGACAAAAAATTTCAATCGCGGCGCGGTTTCCGGATCGATCAGTGTATCCAGGCGGTCCAGGCACACCGTGTTCATATTCCGGTAACGCAGATGGGAGTCGAGCTCGGCTCGCGCCTGCGTTTCGCTTTGGCCGCCATACAGGAACGGGCTCGTCAAAAGAGCGGCGAACGGCGCAAAAGCAATGGCGCCCCCTGGCATCGAAAGCAGGGACAGGGCCGGCTGGATCATGGGTTGCCGCGCCAGGGAATCGATGGAAGGGAAATTAAACGGAAGCGCCTCCTCCCGCCAGGGGAAAACGGATTGCGGAGCAAGCTCCGCGGCCAGCTCCTTTTTCAGCAGGCTGTCGTACCGGTTCAGGTCCACCACGCCAATGGCTGTTCCCGGCTGATGGCGCTCTCGTATCCAACGCGCGCATTGAATGGCTTCCTGTTGCCGGTCCGTGTATTCCCGGACTTCCACGCGGCGGTCCTTGGCGACCTCATCCGCGGATGATTGCGGCGGCCCGTCCTGAACCGCCACGCCACTTGATCGCAAAAAGTCCAGCAGGGAATGGAGTTGCGGAGTGATTTCGTCGAATCCGGCGAGAACCAGACGCTCGGGCAACGGGATGGAGCCTTTTTTCATGGCTTCCCTGACCGCATCCGGCAGGCAAGCGGGGTCCAAAGCCCGCCACTGGTTCAGCCGTGCTTCATAACGTTTGACCCAGCCGCAAAAAGTCTCGGATTCATGCGTGTATTTGAAAACTTCCGCTCCCGCCGGAAGCCGGTACTGCCGGATCAACCCATAGGCCTGGGCCGCCCGTTCGGCCGCGCCGCGAAGATGCAAGAGGTCCGGTTTCGGCGCATGAGGACCGCCTTGTATAATACTTTCCCAGAGTTTGACGGATTGCAGGTGAGAAAGGACATACCGCTCCGGCCAGGATTGCCGCCAGAGGGTCTTGAGCCAATCCGCCAGGGAAAAAATCGGCGGCGTGGGCCAACATTGCAAACCCTCGTTTTTCCGCCGCTCGCCGTGCCGCAAAATAAGCCATCGAGCCAACCGGGAACCGGCTGTCAGAACGATGCCTTCTTCTAACGCGGGAATGGGCATGAGCGGAAAATATTTCCGTTTTCGGGTCAGGGGGTGTCGGTCACCCAAACCTCTCCCTGGGAAGTCGTTTCCCGTTTCCAGATGGGGGTGGTGCGTTTGAGTTCAGTAATGGCCCACTCGCAGGCGGCGAAGGCCTCTTTGCGATGCTCGCCCGCGGCGACGATGAGGACGATGTTTTCCCCGATATCGATCACGCCGACTCGGTGGACGATGCTCATGTCGATGATTTTGAAATCGTCGATGGCCTTTTCCCTGATCGCCGCGAGTTTTTTTTCGGCCATTACCGGGTAATGCTCGAAATGCAGTTTGGCGATGTCCCGCCCCTTGGACAATTCCCGCCCCGTTCCCAGGAAAACGGCAATGCCGCCGATATTGCGGGAAACTTTTTTGATGGCCTCGATTTCATCGGTGACCGAAAAATCTTCTTTTTGGATTCTGACTTTGGATTCCGCCGTTAAGGTATCCATGGAAATTCTCCTTCGTTTTACCTTGACCCGCCCGAAAAGGGAGGCAAGAGGGCCACTTCGTCTCCGTCTTTTATGGTACTGTCCGGGGAGGCCACATCATGATTCACCGAGACCATGACTTTTCTTTCGCGGATCAGGTTTTTCAATTCGGGATGGACCTTGCCGATGGCTTCGTCCAGGGCGCGCAACGTGGTTTCGCTTCCCAGGTCAAAACGATCCTCTTCGCTTCCCGCGATGGTTTTTAAACCGGCAAAGTATTTAACCGTTATCATGGTTCCGCCGTTTTTCGAAAGTTCCGGACTTTCCGCCGCTTTTATGAGTCAACTCAATATCCCTGAAAACCATGCCGCGGTCGACCGCCTTGCACATATCGTAGATGGTAAGGGCGGCGACGGAAACCGCCGTCAAGGCCTCCATCTCAACACCCGTCCGGCCGGTGACCTTCACCGTCGCGGTGATGCCGATGGAACACCGCCCGTCGGTTTCTTCCGGGTTTTCGGAGAAGTTGATATCGACGTTGGCCAGCGGGAGCGGGTGGCACATGGGGATAATTTCGAAAGTTTTTTTCGCCGCCATAACGCCCGCCACCTGGGCGACGGCGAGGACGTCGCCTTTTTCGATTTTCCCGCTCCGGATCAGTTGTAAGGTCTCGGGTTGCATGAGCACCTTGCCCTGGGCCGTGGCAATGCGCCGCGTAACGTCCTTTTCGCTGACGTCAACCATGCGGGCACGGCCTTGTTCGTTAAAATGCGTTAGCGGGTTGTCCATCTCTTCGGAAAAAACAAATTTTGAGTGATTTTCTTTCCAGGATGACATTATATATTAAAAAACCCAGGTTGGGGAAAATGGTTAAAATCTTGGCAAAAGGTCTGGGAGCGCTTGCGTTGTCTTATCTGACGGCGGTCATGAGCCAGGGGTTCTGGTTACCCCCGGCCGCGGAATTCCTGATGCTACGCGGCCCGGCGCCAAAAGCCGATGTGATCGTCGTATCGACAGGCTCCTACGCGCGTTTTCGTTATGCGGTCGGGTTGGCGCAAAAAAACCCGGCCACGAAACTTTTGATCCTCGGAGACCCGAGAATCACAACGCCCATCCCGGGGAAATCCCCGCTGGACCTGGCGGCGCAGGAGGCCCTGGCCCTGGGACTGCCCAAGCGGCGGCTTATTCTGGAACAATCCACCAGCACGCTGGTCGATGCCCGCGTGGCGAAAAAAATCATGGCGGAGCGGTCATTCACCACCGCCGGCGTGGTCAGCGACAGTTACAACATGCGGCGGCTGGCCATGATTTTCGATCATGTTTTCCGGGGGACCGCCGCCCGATTGCATTACCTGCCCGCCGAGTTCAAGCCCGATCTGCCGCACCCCCGCCAATGGTGGAAGTATCCCCGTGAGTTTAAATACGTTGTGATGGAATGGATCAAAATTCCTCTCGATTTTTTCCGCATTCACTTTTTGCTGGAGGACTGATGAGATATAGGCGTTTGGCGGCAATATTGATCATGCTGGCATTCATGGCAATGATTTTCCCGCGGGTCTTGCACCAGGCGGGAGCTTTCCTGCTCGTAACCGAGGAAGCGGCCGCAGTGGATGCCGTGGTGACGAACCGGTTCGTGGGAAAAGCCTTAACCTGCTACAAGCAGGGTCGGTGCAAAAAAGTTGTCGTCGCAACGCAAAAAAACTCCCGCCCCAACTGGTCGGCCTTGAGAGCGCTGGACTCCGAGGACGCCATCAGAAAACGCGCCCGCCGAGCCGGCATCCGGGATGAAGACCTCTACCTGTTGCGCGTAACGGCGGACAACGATTTGCGGAAGGCACAAGCGTTTAAGGCATTTTTCGCAAAGAAAAAAATCCGCGCCGCGCTTTTTCTTTTCAGTTTCTACAAAACCCGGCGGCATCGTTTCTTTTTTGACCGCGTCTTTGACGGCAGTGAAATCACCGTTTACGTACAACCTTATAAAAACGATTCCCGGGCCGCTTTCGAGCATTGGTGGCGCAAAACCACATACGCCAACTATTTCATGGGTGAGTACTTGACGATGGCGTGGTATGCCTTCAACAAACTGTTGTGGACTTCAGCGGTTTGAGGGTTTGGCGGGCGGTTCGTAAAGGCCGACGAGGTTTCCCTCGGAGTCCAGGAAGCTTGCCAACTTGCCGTATGGAAAAACCTGAACGTCCCGCGCTATCCGGACGCCCCGGCTTTTCAGTTTTTCAACCGCATGTTCGATCGGCGTGGCCTCCAGGGAGACCGCGGCCACGGTGGATGCCGGGGAAGCCATTTTCCGCAGGGCCAGCCGCTGTCCGCCGATTTCGAATTCCGACCACTCATCGCCAGTAAACAGGGGTTTCAATCCCAGCACATCGCGGTAGAAATCCACCGCCCGTGCCATGTCCCGGACGGGATAGCAAGTGTAAGCGATTTTTTGAAACATGACGCGGCCGGGGCCATCAGTACAAAATCAGGATTTTCAGTTTGGGCAGTGAGGTTTCCTTTGCCAGCGACTGGGCCGTGTCAAAATCCAGGGCGTTGCGGGTCAGGTCCAGGTATTCCAGGTTTTGCAGGTGCTTGGATTGAACCAGCGCTTTAACGCCCCGCGGGCCGATCTGGTTTTTGAACAGTTCCAGCCGTTTGATGCGGGCCAAATGCGGAGAGTTTGCAATGGCGATAGCCGCCGCATCGCCAAGGCCGTTGGCGCTCAAATCCAGAAACGTCAGCCGGCTCACGTTGGGGGATTCCACGAGGGCGATAGCTCCCGCGTCTCCCAGGCCGTTTCCCATCAGGTTCAGTTCCTTGAGGTTGGTGAAGTTTTGCGACCGGGCGATCATTTTTCCGCCCGCCGCGGTGATGTGATTGTCCCAAAGCGACAAGTGTTCCAGATGTTGAAAGGTTCCCGACTCCGCCAGGATTTTAACGCCTTCATCGCCGAACCGGTTTCCCTTCAGGGCCATGGAGGTGACATTCTTGAGCAACGGAAATTCCGCCATGAAAACCATGCCCTGCAACCCGACTTGCGAACCGTTCAGGTTGATGGCCGTTCCATCGGGGCTGGTGCGTTGTTTGATATGCGCGGGGATATCGGCGGGCGGTCCCTTGCGGTGGCCATATCCGTGATGACCGCCATGCGGTTTCCCCCCGTCGGGATGGCCTTGCTGGCCTGGTTTCTGCCCGTCCGAATGCCGGTCCGGCCCATGGGCGAAACCCGCCGGGACAATCAGAATCATGAAAAAAATGGTAGCAATGATTTTCAAACCTGTTCGCATGGGTTTATTCCTTGTCAAAATCAGTTCTTCCGCGGGGTGGCGGCGCAACGAAAGCCGATATAATTGTACGCCTTGTCCGGAAAGCTTTTCCCGCGCAGTGCCGACCGAGCCAGGTCCATGTTGGAATTCCAGGACCCGCCCCGGATCACTTTGAGTTTCTTTCCGAACAGGTCGCTTTTCTGGTCGTTGCCGTGGTACGGCAAATACCAGTCCTGGGTCCATTCCCAGACATTGCCGGCCATGTCCATAACGCCGTAAGGGCTTTGTCCTTCCGGGAACTGCCCAACAGGGGCGGTGTAACGGTAATGGTCCTTTTTGCCCAAGGCATTGGTTTTCATTTCATCCGGGGTATTGCCCCAGGGATACCTTCTGCCATCCTTGCCGCGGGCGGCTTTTTCCCATTCCGCTTCCGTGGGCAAACGCTTGCCCAGCCACCGGCAATACATCGAGGCGTCCTCCCACGTAACACCCACCACCGGATGGTCGGGCTGGTTAAACCTTGGGTTATCGAAATCCCTGGGCGGCGGACGGCCCGTCTTCTCCAAAAACCGCTTGTACCGGGAAACCGTAACCTCGTATTTGTCGATAGAGTACTCCGGAAGAAAAGCCGCCTGCGCCGGGGTTTCGCCGCGATACCATTCCCTGGTTTCGGAAAAAAACGCCCGGACGATCCATTCGATATCCTTCTCCGAGCTTCCCATCATAAACGGTCCGGCGGCGATCCGGACCATTTCCGTTTCCGCGGGGTTCTCCGCCGGGGAACCGGCAACGGCCGTCGAAGCCGAAAAAAACAAAACGCCGGCAAACAAAAGAAAACGGTAAAAAAAACTGGATGCCCGCATCATCAAGCCATAAGTCGATCGAGAAACTCCTAGGGAGTTTCGTATGGTTCAGGGTTGTATCAACCCGGATTTTCTGGCGTACTCGAAAATATTTCCTGCCTCAAGAATCTCAATAATATCACCTAATGGTTTGAGTTCGTACTTTTTATTTTGCGATTGATTGGCGAGGAAACCGTTTTTTGTGTCGATCGTCAGCGAGTCGCCCGTCTTGATTTCCTTGTACAGGGAAATGGGTGTTTCCAGGGGGATGAAAAACCCGCCGTCGATGGAGTTTCGATAAAAAATTCTTGCAAAGGATTCGGCGATCACGGCCTGGATGCCGGCGATTTTCAAGCAGGCCGGGGCGTGTTCGCGTGACGAGCCGCAACCGAAGTTCTTGCCGCCGACGATAATGGAATACGGCGACCGGTATTCGCCCTCCGGCACGAAAACCCCGTTGCCGGCGGGAAGACCCGACTGGTCGCCGGGAACGCCGGACAAAGCGAACCTGCCGTAGTTCTTGCTTTCTTCCGGGTCGCTCAAACTGTACACCAGGTGTTCGGCGGGGATGATCTGGTCGGTGTCGATGTCGTTGCCCAGCACATAGGCCAGGCCGCAGATGATGGGTTTCATGATTTATATCAGTCGGTGTTTATGAAGGTTAAAATAGCGGCTCAATAGCCTAGCCATTTTACTCCAAAAATCAAAATTTCGTGATATTGTCTTTACAGTAAGTTAGAATAATTTATGGATATTGAATTGCCCCGGCATACCAGGGAGATGATGATCGAGCGAAATATCTCCGAAAAATGGCTGTGGCAAACTATCAATAATCCCGATCATGAGGAAACAGGCGCGGACAGCAACATTTATCGCTTTAAGGCTGTTGCTGAGCATGGCGGACGTATTCTCCATGCGGTCATCAATCCTCATCAGTCACCGCAAAAAATAGTAACGGTTTTCTTTGACCGAAGGAGGACTCTAAAGTGAGGCTAAAAGTAGACAAAAAAACGACGCGCTTTATTTTCGGTTGGATGAATCCACCATAGTCGAATCGGAGGAATCCCAACCCGGCATCATCCTGGACTTTAACGCGGAGGGCAAGGTTGTTGGATTCGAAATGCCCAATCTGAGCGCCAGAATTTCCCCCGAGCAACTAAGCGTATTTAACTTTGAGAATGTTTAGTTTTTTTTAAAGTTCGATAGGTTTCAAGAAGATAAAAGTATCCCCCGATATCTGAAAACAGCCGCGGCTTGTATTTTTCACCTTTCCCGCCTTTGCTATCAAAAAAGTAACAACACCCATCTCCAAGGTATACGATTCATCACAAAAACTCCCGGGGGTCGGTGATGCGGCCGGTGAGGGCGGAGGCGGCGGCGGTGTAGGGCGAGGCCAGGTAAACCTGGGCCTGCTTGGAGCCCATTCTGCCGGGGAAGTTGCGGTTCGTGGTGGAGATGACGACCTCACTGCCCTGGGTGCGCCCAAAGGTGTCCTTGGGGCCGCCCAAACAGGCGGCGCACGACGGTTCGCCGATGCGCGCCCCGGCGTTTTTGAATATTTCCATCAGGGTTTCGCCGTTCAGCTTTTCCCGGTTCAAGTCCTCCTCGACCTGGCGGGTGGCGGGAACGATAAAGGTGTCGATCTTCGCGGTTCTTCCCTTGAACAGTTTGGCGGCGGCGATAAAGTCGGTGAGTTTGCCGCCGGTACAGGAACCGATGTAACACCGGTCCAGTTGAACGTCCTCGCACTCTTTCGCCAGGGCCTTGTTGTCCGGGGAATGGGGTTTGGCGACAACGGGTTCCATTTTTTCGGCATCGTAGGTTTGCCGATAAACGTATTTGGCGTCGGCATCGGAGCGGTGCATGGCGCCTGTTTTCGTGGTCCTGCTTTTGTTGTATTCGAGCGTCACGTCGTCCGCCGCGATGACGCCGTTTTTGCCTCCGGCCTCGATGGCCATGTTGCACAGGGTCATGCGCTCTTCCATGGAAAACGCGGTGATGGCGCTCCCGGCCCACTCCATGGCGCGATACGTGGCGCCGTCCACGCCGATGTCGCCGATGACTTGCAGAATGATGTCCTTGGCCATGATGTAAGGCGGAAATGCGCCGTTGAACTCGAAATACATGGTTTCGGGCACCCGGACCCACAGTTTGCCGGTGCCCAGGATAAACGCGGCGTCGGTATTGCCGATTCCCGTGGAGAACAGGCCGAAGGCCCCGGAAGTGGGCGTATGCGAATCGGTGCCGAACAACACGTCGCCGGGCCGGTTGTAACCTTCCTGCGCCAGCGCCAGGTGGCAGACGCCTTTATAGTTTTCCGTCCCCACGTCAAAATAATGCGGCAGGTTCTGCTCCCTGGCGAACTCCCGCAGGATGCCGATGTTTCTGTTGGCGTGGGGGTCGGAGGTGAAAATATAATGGTCGGGAATGATGACCACCTTATCGGGGTCCCAGACTCTGGCGTTTTTGCCGAACTGTTCCTTGAAGATGTTGATGGCGCCCGGTCCGCAGACGTCGTGGGTCATCAGGATATCCACGTCCACCCAGATGTTGTCGCCGGGCCGCGTCGACTTTTTTCCGGCGTGGGCGGCGAGAATTTTTTCCGTTATGGTCATTCCCATGAATACGCTCCTTGGCCGGCGTCATGCAGAACGAAGATCGCTCCTTCCGCCGCCGGCGGTTTTTGCGAAAATGAGGTTTAATGCGTCAAGATAATTTTACGCGGAACAATTAAAATTTTATACTATTTATGCGCCCGGAGGGTTATTATTGAGACGGTTCCCGGATATTTCCCCCGAACCGGAACCTGGAATTCTAAGAGTTTTAACAACCGGAATCAATACGTTATGTTTGGTTTAGTCACCGAAACCATTAATCGCATTCGCTACAAACTGCCCGCCAAACCTCGTTTTGTGCAGATTGAAGTGACCAACCGATGCAACCTGGACTGCCATATGTGTCCCCGGGAAGACCTTAACATCGAGTTGGAACATATGGAATGGGACAAGTTTGTCGCGGTGGTGGATAAACTGCGGGACCACGAGGAAATCACCCTGACCGGCTGGGGCGAACCGTTCCTGCATCCGAGAATATTCGACATGATCGCCTATTGCAAGGAGAAGGGGCATCGGGTCATGATCACCTCCAACGGATTGTTTACCCGCGCCGACGTTCCCGAAAAAATTGTTGCCTCCGGCCTGGACCAACTCACCTTTTCCATCGACAGCACCAAGGGAAGCGTTACCGAGGGACACATCAGTTCCAAGGTGTTTGAAAACATCGAAAGCGTGGCGCGGCGGCGGAAAAACGGTTCGTTGGCGCTTCGCCTGCAAGCCACGCTACATGCCGGGTGCGAAGAGGACTTGCATGACGTCATCCGCTACGGGGCGAAAGTCGGTTGCCAGGTCGTCAACGTAGGCCGCCTCGACCGGAAATACGCGCCCGACCTGAAGCGCCCCGACGAAGCCGAGGAAGCGCGGATTTTCGAGCGCGCCGACCGGCTCGCCCAGTCGCTCGGTATCCAGCTCGACTGGTTGCAATACGCCGTCTCCTCCGGGGTGACGCGGTTTGTCTACCGCCTCCTGCGCAAGAAACTGCACCGCTCGGGCGGCTACTGCCTGAAAACCTTCAACTCCGCTTATGTCAGCCGCGAGGGCAATGTGACTCCCTGCTGTCTCCTGCCCGATTCCAAAATGGGCAACGTGCTGGATGAAGACCTGGACACCATCTGGCAAAGCGAACAATTCAACGACTTCAGGGAAAACTATCGTAAAACCTGCGGCTCCTGCGACCTTTGGACCATCGACCAGGTGGATAAAAATTAAATTTCCCCTTCCCTCTCCACGAAAATTATGACGGACGTTCCCCCGCGATTATCCATCATTGTTCCGATTTATAACGAAGAGAACTACCTGGAGCAAACCGTTCGGGAAATCGAGGGATTCCTGGGGGACGAGGTGGCGGAGCTGATTCTGGTCAACGACGGCTCCGGCCCGGCGACCCGCCGTATTCTGGAACAGATCAACCATCCCGCCATCTCGGTTCTGCATCATGAAACCAACAAGGGCTATGGGGCCGCGTTGAAAACGGGCATGGAACACGCCCGGCACGATTTTATAGCGATCACCGACGCCGACGGCACTTATCCCAACGCCAGAATTCCGGAATTTTTTCAGATAGCGAAAGAGCAAAACCTGGACATGGTGGTGGGCGCCCGCCGGGGCGGCAACGTCAACATTCCCTGGTTGAGAGTGTTTCCCAAATGGTGTATCGGCAAGCTGGCGAATTATGTGGCGCGCCGCTCCATCCCCGACCTCAATTCGGGGTTGCGCGTCATGCGGCGAGCGGTAGTGGAAGAGTATTTGCCCATCCTGCCGGAGGGGTTTTCCTTTACTTCCACCATTACCCTGGCAATGCTGGTGAATGGGTTTGCCGTGCGCTATGTCGATATTGATTACCACAAAAGAAAAGGCCACTCAAAAATCCGGCCAGTCCGTGATACACTGAATTTCTTGCAACTGATTTTGCGGACCGCGGTTTTTTTTGACCCCTTGCGGGTGTTCGTGCCGCTTGGATTAATTCTGTGGCTGGCGGCGCTGATTGTCGTTTTTCTGGGCATAACGACGCTGGGAAGGATTCCCGATGTCACCGTGGGGATTCTCTCCCTGGGGGGTCTGCAAGTCATCTGCCTCGGACTGGTGGCGGACTTGATCAACCGAAAATTTTCCTCGCATTTATAAGCTCAAGGGCGTCCGGTTCCTATGAACATTCTGTTCCTCAATCCGCCGCGTTTTAATGAGCTGGTCGGCAAAAACCCCAGCGTCATCGAACACAACCGGGGTTACAACCCGCCCCTGGGCGTCCTGTCCCTGGCGACTGCGGTGAGGGATGAGAAACAAGGCAACCACCGGGTCAGCGCGCTGGATTGCCAGCCCCGCCAGTTGACCTATGACCAGCTCGAAGCCTATTTTTCTGAGCGCCAGTTTGACCTTGTGGGTATAACGGCGATGACGTTTACTCTCATCGACGTCATATTGACCGCCGAAGTGATCAAACGGACCCAGCCGCAGTGCAAAATTGTCCTGGGCGGTCCGCACGTGCATATCTATCCGGAAGAAACCATCAAATTAAAAAACGTCGATTTCCTGGTTCAAGGCGAAGGGGAAAAGGCAATCCTCGAGTTTTTGGAAGCGCTGGAAGGCCGGCGGCCGTTTGCCGAAGTCTCCGGCCTGGTGTACGAGGAGGACGGGAAAATATGCAACAACGGCATCGCCCCGAAGATTGAAGACCTCGATCAAGTGCCTTATCCCGACCGGCGGTTCCTGCCCGTCAACCACTACGGGTCGCTTCTGGCGCGGGGCAACCACATCACCACCATGTTCACCAGCAGGGGATGCCCATACAAATGCACGTTCTGCGACCGGCCGATGTCGCCCACCATCTCCGGGTTTCGCTGGCGAAGCGCGAAAAACGTCGTCGATGAAATGCAGGATATCGTCAACCTGGGCATCTCCGAGATCCTCATTTACGACGATACGTTCAGCGTCCGCAAGGACCGCGTCTATGAGATGTGCGATGAAATCATGGCGCGTGGATTGAAAATGACCTGGGACGTGCGGGCGCATGTGAACACCCTGGACGACAAACTGCTCCGCACCATGAAAAAAGCCGGGTGCGACCGCATCCATTACGGTGTCGAGAGCGGCAACGACCGCATGTTGAAAATCATCAAGAAAAACACCACCGTCCGCCGGGTCAAGGAAACCATCCGGCAAACCCGGCAAGCGGGAATGGAAGCCCTGGCCTATTTCATTATCGGACAGCAAACGGAAACCCTCTCGGATATTCAGGACACGATCGCGCTGGCCCGGGAACTGAAAGCCGACTATTGTCACTTCACCATCTTTTGTCCGTACCCCGCCACGGAAATTTACGAAACCGGGCTGGAACGGGGCGTCATCAAGGAAGACGTTTGGCGGAAGTTCTCCGAGAATCCCCGGCCGGGATTTGAACTGCCGGTTTGGGAGGAGAATTTTTCCCGCGAGGAACTTTATGAGCTGATCGTGAAATGCTACAAGAGCTTCTATTCCCGTCCGTCCTACGTTATGAATCGAATGCTCCGCGTCAAAAGCTTTGGCGAACTCAAGCGCAAGGCCAAGGCAGGCTTGGCCGTCTGGAACATGTCCGCCCGGGAAGTATCGAAACTTGACCTGAGCAAGGCGACGAAGGTCAAGTGAGATTTTCCTTATCGAAGGAGAGATCCGAATGTCTTATAAAATCGGCATCGTAATTGAAAAAGACGAGCAGGGGTATTATGCCTATTGCCCCGAACTGGAAGGTTGCCAAACCCAAGGCGATACCCTGGAGGAAGTGGTAGCCAATATCAAGGAAGCTGTTGAGCTTTACCTGGAAACTCTGCCGGAAGAGGAAAGAAAAGCATCCTTGAGCAAGGAAATTTTTACCACCACTCTGGAGGTAACGCTTGCCTAAGCAACCGAGGTTAGCGGCGCGGCAAGTGGAGGATTTGTTATTTAAAGCAGGCTTTAAAATGATAAGAAGCAAGGGAAACCACAAAATATACCTTAAGGAAAATAAAAGAATAGTTATCCCTTTTCATGGCGGAAAAATTCTGCACCCAAAAATAATCAAACAAGTCTTAAAAGCAACCCGTTTAGATACGCCTGATTAAGAGGCGTAGAGTCTCCCTCTCATCCCCAACCCCGATGGATAAACCAATCCGGCGGCGGGCTTTTTCCTCAACCGGTTAACCCCCACTTGTAGTATCATCTTTCCGTTTGGCAAAAACTTTTATCCAACCGATCAAACCTGGCATGGAATCGACTGAAAAAATAACCATCGACCGGCGGCCCTTGTGGATCGTCATCATCGACCGGATGCGGCGCGGCATTCTGCTGGCGGTGATTTTTGCCGTCTTCCTCGTTCTTTTGAGCCTGGAGGGGCCGCGGGACTTGTCGCCGGAAGGCTACAAGGTGCTGTGCCTGTTTTTCCTTTGCGTGTCCCTGTGGGCGACAAACCTGATTCCCCTTTCAATCACCAGCCTGCTGGCGATCGCCGGCATACCGCTTCTCGGCGTCATGAGCACCACGCAGGCCTATTCTTTTTTCGGCAACAAGGCGGTGTTTTTTATTCTGGGGATCTTCATCCTGTCGGCGGCGATGATCGGTTGCGGCCTGAGCACGCGCCTTTCCATGTGGTTTCTGGAGTCGTGGGGAAGCCATCCCCGCAAGCTGGTGGCGGGCGTTTATTTCTTCGGCGCGGCGGGCTCCTGCTTTATGAGCGAACATGCGGTGGCGGTCATGATGCTTCCCCTCATCCATGAAATCGTCGATGCCCTCAAACTGCCGCGCGGCCGGTCGGTTTTGGGCAAATCGCTTTTTCTGGGCATGGCGTGGGGTTGCATCATTGGCGGTGCGGCGACGGTGCTTGGCGGCGGGCGGGTCCCCCTGGCCGTGGAAATCCTGGAACAAAGCACACAGGGAGCGCAAACCATCGGCATCGCGCAGTACTCCGGGCTGGCGTTTCCCCTGGTCCTGCTTATGGTTGTCGGCGGCTGGATAGTTCTCATTCGCCTGTTTCCCCCCGACACCGAGGACGTCCAACCGGCGCGCCTGGTTTTGCGCGCCAAACTGGCCGCCATGGGCAGACCGTCTTTTCAGGAAAAAGGCATTGGCGCCGTCATGGTCACCACCCTGTTTTTCTGGTTCGTTTACGGCGACGAAATCGGCATCGCCAATATCGCCATCATTTCGATCATCCTGCTGTTCGTTTTCAACCTGATCGACTGGAAGATGGTGGAGAAGTACGTGAACTGGGCGATCATCCTGATGTACGGCGGGGCGATTTGCCTGGGCGAGGCCATGGCGGAGTCGGGCGCCGCCTTGTGGCTGGCCACGCAGGCTTTCGACGCCGCAACCCAATCGTCGGAGTTTTTCCTGGTTTGCGTGGCGGCGCTCTCCCTGCTGTTCACCACATTCATGAGCAACTCCGCCGTCATTGCCATCTTGCTACCCCCGGTGCTGGGGATGTGCCAGGCGTATGGGCTCAATCCCGCCGTCGCGGTCATGGCAGTGGTTCTGCCCAGCAATTTCGCTTTCATCCTGCCGATCGCCACCCCCGCCTCGGCGCTGGCTTATTCTTCCCGCTTCATTTCCCTGCGGGAAATGGCGTGGTCGGGGTCGATCCTCGCGTCGATCGGCCTGTTGAGCTATCTGCTCGTTCAATTTGTCTACTGGCCCCTCATCGGCTTTCAATAAAGGCCGATGGTAATTCCTAG
>JBHHYO010000023.1:0-33464 GCA_046757665.1 Nitrospinales bacterium | reverse complement strand
TAACTAAGCCTCATATTTTCAATGAAGCTTTTAATTTTCCCCGGACACTACTGATAACGATTTAATTCTTACGAAGGAGAATCATCGCCGCACGGAGTGGAATCTTGACCCAAAAATTTTCAAGCCGTTGGAAATCACGTATCATCCCGATGCCTGGGGAAATGGCGGCTTCAAGGCGGCGGCCAAGGGCCAGGAATTTGTCGTCCACGCCGACCCAAAGGCCGTCAGTTGGGCCAGGAGGTTGATTGAAAAACACCATCAACCGCTTTAACCACTTTTTGTACAGTGACCGTATTCGCCTGCCGGCGGCCGCAATTTCACTCGCCCAGCAAGTGCAGAACGATCTTGCGGTTTTGCGAGGCGTGGCGGTGCTCGAAGACGTAGATTCCCTGCCAGACGCCCAGCGCCGGCCTGCCCTTGACCAGCGGAATGGCCAGCTGGGTTTGCGTGAGGGCGGAGCGGATATGGGCGGGCATGTCGTCCGCCCCCTCCAGCGTGTGGCGGTACACGGGGTCGCCCTCCGGCGCCAACCGGCTGAAAAATCCCTTCAAATCCTCCAGCACGTCCGGGTCGGCGTTCTCCTGAATCACCAGCGACGCCGACGTGTGGGCGATAAACACCGTCAGAATGCCCGTCGTCATCCCTTGCCCCCGCAACCACGACTCGATCTCGCCCGTAATGGAATAAAGCCCCTGGCCCCGGGTGCGCGCATAAAATTCGTGGGTTCGCTGTTGCATCACAAGCCTCGAAAGCGACAGGAGGGCGCCCCCCTTGGACCAAAAAAGTTTAAGGAATATGCTTGTTGGAAGAGGGCGTTGCTACTACACTACCAGAAAAATTGTGGGCGCGCAAAAGACGCCCGCCGTCCGCAAATCACATACATTGGCTTTGAACCCCAAACCAATCCACACAGGAAAATTGCCGTGACCGCAAAAGCCGCCAGGGAAGTCAGTTTCAGAAAAAGCGTCAACCTTACTTTCGAGATGGCCCAGGCGACCCTGGACTTGCCGCCGGGGCTGGCTTACTACATCGAAACCGTCCACGATGTTTACCAGGTGCGTTTCCCGGTCAAGATCAACGGGAAAATCGAAAGTTTCATCGGCTGGCGGGCCACCCACAGCGAACACAAGCTTCCGGTCAAGGGCGGCATCCGCTTCGCCCCCATGGTCGATCAGGACGAAGTGGAAGCGCTGGCGGCATTGATGAGTTACAAATGCGCCCTGGTGGACGTTCCGTTTGGCGGCTCCAAGGGCGGGCTGGCCATCGACCCGAAAAAATACCGCGAGGAGGACCTGGAACGCATCACCCGCCGGTTCGCCTTTGAGTTGATGAGAAGGGGTTGCATCTCTCCCGCCACCAACGTGCCGGCTCCGGACATGGGCACCGGCCCGCGGGAAATGGCCTGGATCGCCAGCACGTTCAAGTCCCACAACCCGAACGACATCAACCACCTGGCGTGCGTCACCGGCAAGCCCGTGGCCGAGGGCGGCATCCGCGGGCGCGTCGAGGCCACCGGCCGCGGCGTGGTCTTTGGGTTGCGCGAATTCTTCCGCCATGCCAATGACAAAAAAAACGCCAACCTCGAGGGCGCCCTCGAAGGCAAGCAAGTCATCATTCAGGGATTGGGAAACGTCGGCTATCACGCCGCGAAGATTCTCCAGGAGGAAGACGGCGCCCTCATTATCGGCCTCGCCGAGTACGACGGCGGCTTGTACGACCCCAAGGGCCTGAACATCGAGGATATCGCGCAATACAAAAAAAACCGGGGCGGCGTCAAGGGCTACCCCAAGGGAAAATATTTCCAGAACGGCAACGTACTGCTGGAGGAGGCCTGTGACATCCTCATCCCCGCCGCCCTCGAAGGCACGATCAATATGGAAAACGCCCCGCGCATTCAAGCCAAGCTCATCGCCGAGGCCGCCAACGGACCCGTAACCTTCGGCGCCGACGCCATTCTCCGCAAGAAAGGCGTGGTCATCATTCCGGACGCCTACCTCAACGCCGGCGGGGTGACGGTTTCTTACTTCGAATGGATCAAGAACCTGTCCCACATCCGCTTCGGCAGAATGCAACGCCGTTACGAAGAACACAAAAGCGAACTGCTCATGGAAGCCATGGAGAAAAACGGCGGCAAGGTCCCCGGCGAGCTTTCCCGGAAAATCCTCGAAGGCGCCCGGGAAGTCGACCTGGTGCGCTCCGGGCTGGACGACACCATGCGCATGGCGTATCAGGAAATCCACCAACGGTTCTGGAGCCGCGACGATATCCCCAGCTACCGGATCGCCGCCATGGCCATCGCCATCGAAAAAATCGCTCGCACGGTGCAGGAACTGGGCGTTTATCCCTGAACCCGGAGGCACGTGCGACGTTTCCACAAAATTGACCGACCGGGACGAATCGAGTTTCACCGCCGGCGCCCCCTGATGAGCCCTCTTGCCACCACACGTTTTTCTTGCCCCGCCCTGCCGCCAACACGCCAGCCATGACCCGCCGCATTCCATCCTTCATCATCGTCACCTTGCTGATGGCCCTTGGCATCGGCTTGCGTTTCCATGGGCTGGACCGAGCCCTGGGCGGAGGCGACGAAAACGAATTCCTGTTGTCCTGGGGGTATTCGCCGATGGAACTCATTCTGACCCGCTACAACGCCGGCGGGGATCATGTGTTCCATGCCATTCTGGTGCGCCTGATGATCCTTGCGTTTGGCGAGGAAAACGAAATTGCCATCCGCTTTCCCGTCTTTGTTTTCGGCGTTGCCGGCCTGTGGCTGGTTTATCTTTTGGCCAGACGGTTGTTTCATTCGCAAGAGACGGCGTGGCTGGCCTTGCTCCTGGCCGCGGTCTCCTCTATTCATATTCATTATTCGCAAACGGCGCGCGGTTACAGTCTCATCATGTTTTTTTCGGCGGCCATGACGTACGCCGTCATTCGGCTGTTGGAATCCGGACCATCCTGGCGATGGGGCGGCGCGCTGGTCGTGTGCGGGTTTTTGTCGGTCTATACCATTCCGACCAACGTTTACTTCGCGGTGGCGCTTGCCGGCTGGGTCCTCATGGCCCTTCTGACGCCCTCGTTGGCGCGGGGTTTCGATATTGCTCCCACTTCCCGCAACCGGAGTTTGGCGGCATTCGCCGCGGCTTTCCTGGTCATGGGCGCCTTGTCACTCCTGGCGCATTGGCCGTTTCTCCAGGACATGGCCGTGGCCGCCAAAGAGTACTATCTCCCGCGCGTCGAGGGTTCCGTCTGGAAATTAAGCGGCCGCGTATTTCAGGAAATTTTTCCGGGCGCGCTCCAGTGGTTTCTGCCGTTTTTGCTGGTGGGCGTGGCGTGGGGTAAAACGGCTCGCCCGGCGTATCGCCTGTTGCCGCTTGTTGTTTTCCTGATCCCCTTCGGCGTCAACCTGGCTTCAGGGCTCACCGGGTTCGCCAGAAACTATCTCTTCAACTGGCCGTTGTTCATGGTCTTCCTGGCCGCCGGACTGGTGCGGACGGGACAATACCTTGCCGACAGAGCAAACATCCCCGGCAACAGGACAGTAGCGGTGACAGGCGGACTGGCGGCGCTTTACGTCCTAGCCACCGTAAAAATCGCGCTGTTCGACCGCCTGCCGGACCACCCGCTCATGAACGGCCACGCCTACAAACGCCTTGTGGAAAAATACAGCGATCCCCTCGATTTGATTGTCATCGCCGATTCAAAAAAATTCTTATACGCCCGTAGCGTCTATCTGAAAAACCTCAAAAACATCTTCCGGTTGAACAAACTGTCCGGCATCAAAATCATCGCCGCGGACGACGCCGAAATCGCCGCTTACAAAGTAAACAACGGCTTCAGGGAGTTTCCGGTTTTTCAGAACCTGGTTGTCCCGCAAACATTGCAGGGCAAGACCGTCGCGCCCGGCCTGAAAATATTTCCCTTGGCCGGACCGGGTTCCCGGGCCCTGCTTCCGGAAGATTTTGAAACCGCCGCCGCATGGAAAATCGTTGCCGGCCGCGGCAAAATCAGGTTCGACAATATCCATAAGCTGGCCGGCAAACATGCTATAATCCTCGAAACGAGCCGCCAGGGCCAAATGGTCGCGCAAGCGCCAATCCCCGGCAACCTGCGGTTTAAACGCAATACCCTGGCGGTTTTGCTGGCCGCCGGCTACAATCTGACCGCGGAGGAAAATAAGCCGGAAAATGTGTTAGCCGCTCCGTTCATCGGCGTTCAGGATTTGAAAAGCAAGCAATTCCAATACCTGCGCGCCGGACAGGCCAATTACGGCATCCGCAGTAAATTCCCGGAGACCACCAACGCAACCGGGACACGCAACTGGACTCTTTTTGCTTACATGGGGTACTTCCCTCCCGGCCGTTACGCCCTGAGCCTGCATCTGGGAGGCGTGAAAGGACAATCGATCGCCTACGACGGCTTGCGGCTGTTCCTCGTTGAGCTGTCCGATCCTCAAAAATAAAACCGATGGCCGAATCCTCCAAATACGCGCAAAGCGGCGTCAATGGCCCGGCGGCGGAAAACGCCTTGTCCGGACTGCTGAAACACCTTCTGCCCACCTGGGAGCTTAATCCCCGCTATCCGGTGCGCGGCGGCAAGGGGTATTTCGCCAACGTCATCGACCTGGGCAACGGCGAAGGCGTCGCCTTCTGCACCGACGGCGTCGGCACCAAGATGGTCGTCGCCGAGTTGATGGGCAAATACGACACCATCGGCATCGACTGCGTGGCCATGAACGTCAACGACCTCATCTGCGTCGGCGCGCGCCCGGTCAGCATGGTGGATTACATCGCCTGCGCCGCGACGGACGAAGCGGTGTTCGCCGCCGTCGGCAAGGGGTTGGCGGCAGGCGCACGGCAGGCGAATATCAGCATCTGCGGCGGCGAAATCTCGCAAATCGGCGACATCATCTCCGGCATCGACCTCATCGGCGCCGCCATCGGCCACCTGCCCATTGAACGCATCAATTCCGGGCAGGCCGTCCGTCCGGGGAATCTCATCGTCGGCCTGGCGAGTAGCGGCGTGCACGCCAACGGCCTCAGCCTGGCCCGCAAGGTCCTGCTGGGCGCCGACCGGGACGGGCAAAACACCCGCGTCCACCGGTTCGAGGACGCCCTGGGGCGCACCCTGGGCGAGGAACTGCTCGAACCCACGCGGATTTACGTTCCGGAAGTCCTGGACATCTGGGAGTCCGGCATCGAGGCGCGGGCCATGGCACACATCACCGGCGGCGGGCTGAACAACCTGAACCGCGTCGCCGGCGGCAACATCCGGTTTGTCATCGACGCGCCGCCGCCCATTCCTCCCGTGTTTCAACTGATTCAGGAGCGCGGCGGCGTCTCCGACGCCGAAATGTTTGAAGTGTTCAATATGGGAATCGGCTTTTGCCTGGTCGTCGAGGGAGCACAGCAAGCGGAGCACATCCTGAAAATATGCGAAAAACATGAAACCGCCGCCCAGGTCATCGGCCACGTCGAGGCCTGCGAGGGCACGGAGGTGACGGTCCCCAAATATCGCCTCGTGGGCCGCGGGCAAAAGTTTCGCAAAGTTTAAAGATGCCCCGCCGACCGGACTAAAAAATTTTCGCGACGAACACGACCGCCACCGCGGCGGGGGCGACGTAGCGGACGAGAAAGGCCCAGATGGCGGCGTAATGAAACCGCGTCTCGTGCTTTTCGATTTCCTTTTGCGCCTCGCCGGCGCCCCAGACCCAGCCGACGAAAATGGCGGTCAGCATCCCCCCCACAGGTAGCAGGTAGTTCGACGCCACGTTGTCCACCAGGTCGAAGAACGTCATGCCCATCAGCTTGAATCCGCTCAACGCCCCGAAGGACAGCCCCGACGGCACGCCGAGCGCGAAGATCACGCCGCCCATGACCAGCACGGCTTTTTTCCGCGGCCAGCCGCGCTCGTCAACGAAGTAGGCCACCACCACCTCCAGCAGGGAGATGCCGGAAGTGATCGCGGCAATGGACAGCAGGATGAAAAACACCACCGACGCCGCCCCGCCCCAGGGCATCTGGGAAAACACCGCCGGCAGAACGCTGAACACCAGGCTCGGCCCCTCGGCGGGTTCCAGTCCCATGGCGAACACCGCCGGGAAGATCACCATGCCCATCAGCAGTGCAATCAGGGTGTCGAACAGGACGACGTACACCGTCGCCGAGGTCAGGTTTTCCCGCGCCGGCAGGTAACTGCCGTAGGTGAGCATGGCGCCCATGCCCAGGCTGAGCGAGAAAAACGCCTGCCCCATGGCGATCAAAACCACCCGCGGGGTGATCTTGTCGAAGTCGGGATACAGGTAAAACCTGACGCCCTCCCAGGCGCCCGGCAGTGTCAGGGCGCGGACCATCAGGATCACCAGAATGATCACGAGCGTCGGCATCAGGATTTCGCAGGCTTTCTCGATGCCGTTGTTCACACCCCGGATCACGATGGCGACGCACAACGCCATGAAGAGCATGTGATAGAAAATGATTTCGCCGGAACTGGCGATGAAGGAGCCGAAAAATTCTCCGGCCTGCCGGGGCGAATCGAAGTGCGTCACCCCGGCGCCGATGGATTTGGCGACGTAGGCGAGGGTCCAGCCGCCCACCACGCCGTAGAAGGAGAGGATCAGGAATCCGGCGAGCACGCCCATGACGCCCGTCCCCACCCAGGCGGAGCGGGGTTTCAGTGCATTGAACGCGCCCACCGGGTTGAGGCCGGTTTTGCGTCCCAGCGTAAATTCCGCCAGCATGATGGGGAGCCCCACGGCGAAGATGCAGGCCAGATAAACCAGCACAAACGCCCCGCCGCCGTTTTGCCCCGTGATGTAGGGAAACTTCCAGACGTTGCCCAGGCCCACCGCCGAGCCGGAAGCCGCCAGTACGAATCCTATGCGGCTCACCCAGAATCCCCGATTGTTACTTGCGTTTCCCATCAGGGAGAAAGTATACCGGAATGTTCAACCGCGGAAAAATTTTTGTTCGCTTCCTCGGCTCGGTAAAATTTGCGTTAGGCAATTGCCGCAAAATACGAAATAATTTAAGCAGGCAGGATCACAACCGCCTGCAACCCGACGGTGTCCCATGAACGACCGCATCACGAAAATTCTGGATCAACTCCCCGCCGCGCCGGGGATATACATGATGAAGGACGCGCGCGGCAAAATCCTGTACATCGGCAAGGCCAAATCCCTGCGGCACCGGGTGCGCTCCTATTTTCGCGAGTCGCGGAGCATGGCTCCCCGAACGCAGGTGATGGTCGGGCACATCCGCGACATCAAGGCGCTGACCACGGAGACGGAGGGCGAGGCGCTCATCCTGGAGAGCAATTTCGTCAAAAAGTTTCAGCCGCGCTACAACGTTCTGCTGAAGGACGACAAACATTACCCCTACCTGCGCCTGGCCGTTCGGGAAAAGTTTCCGCGCCTGGAGGTGGTGCGCCGGGCGCGCAAGGACGGCGCCCTGTATTTCGGCCCCTACACCATGGTGCGCGAAGTGCGCGAAACCCTGCGGCTGATCTACAAAATCCTGCCGCTCCGCCAAAGCCGGGACCAGCTGGACGGCTCGCCGAAACGCAGGCCCTGCCTGAATTACCAGATGGGGCGGTGCCTGGCGCCCTGCGCCGGGAAAGTAACGCCCGCCGACTACGCCGCCGTCGTCAACGACGTCATCCTCTTCCTGAAAGGCAAAAACTCCGAACTGCTCGACAACCTGAAACACCGGATGGATCAAGCCGCCGCCGAACTGCGCTACGAGGAGGCGGCGGCGTACCGCGACAAAATCGCCGCCGTCAAAACCGTCTTCGACAAACAAAAAATCGTCTCCACCTCGATGCAGGACCAGGACGTCATCGCCTGCCACTGCGCGGGCGGTTGCGCCATGGTGCAAACCCTCATCATCCGCGGCGGGAAAATGATCGGCGAAAAAAATTTCAAAATGCAAAGCCGCAAGGAAATGACCGACGACGAAATCCTGTCCTCCTTCATCAAACAGTATTACGCCGACGAACCGCTGTTGCCCCGGGAAATTCTGCTACCCCGGCCTGTCGAGGACCTCGATTTGCTGGCCGACTGGCTTTCCAACAAGAAGGGCCTGCGCGTCCGCCTGGACGTCCCCCGGCGCGGCAAAAAACACCGCCTGGTCAAGATGGCCGAGGAGAACGCCCGCCGCGCCGTCAACAACGAGGTCGAAAGCGACGAGGCCCGCCTGCGCGCGCTGGAGGAATTGCAAAACACCCTGGCCCTCAAAAGCCTGCCGCAAACCATCGAGGCGTTCGATATCTCCAACATCTCCGGCGCCCACGCCGTCGGCTCCATGGTCTGTTTCAGCGACGGCAGGGCGGACAAGGCCCGCTACCGGAGTTTCAAAATCCGCGACGTCCGCGGCATCGACGATTATCAAATGTTGCGCGAGGTGATGGTGCGCCGCTATGGCCGCATGATCGAGGAAGGCGAATCCCTGCCGGATATGATTCTAATCGACGGCGGCAAGGGCCATCTGAGCGCGGCGCGGCGCGTCATGCTGGATTTGGGACTGGAGGACAAAATCGATCTCGCCGCCATCGCCAAGGGCAAAGCCCGCGCCGACCTGGACACCGACGAAGTCTTCTCCACCCAGCACAACGCCCCCGCGGTCTTCGGCAAAAACTCCCCCGCCCGATTCCTCCTGCAAAGAATCCGCGACGAATCCCACCGCTTCGCCATCACTCACCACCGCAAACTGCGCGGCAAAAAAAGTCTCCTGTCGCCGTTGGAGACGATCCCCGGCATCGGCAAAAAACGCCGGTTGCTTTTATTGAAGAAGTTCGGCAGTCTGGAAAGCATACGGCAAGCCTCGCCGGACGACCTGAAAAGCGTGCCCGGCATCACCGACGACCTGGCGAAAAAAATTTCCGAACAGGTTTGACCGCCGCCGAGGTTTTCGATTAGAATGAAAATCTTAATTACTTGATTTTTTCGGAGATAAATGATTATGCGATTGGTTGCCACACGGTTTTCTCTGGTCATACTGGGGATTTTCCTGTTGCAGGCTACGGCGTCGCCGGCGGCCGGGCGGACCGGCATTCCCGACGATTTCCTGAAGGAAGCCAGGAAACTCCGCGCCATTGAAATGGACTATTTCCAAAAACGCCTGACCAGCGACTGGCCGGCGATTTATGATTACCACCATCCGAAGTTCAGGGAAAACGTTTCAATCGAGGAATTCAAATTCTTTCAGGGCCGGGTCGTTTACAATTTCCGGCAAGCGGCAACCCTGCATGTATCGGGCTTTGGGCTCCCCACCCGGGAGTACATCAAAAACCATCCCGCGAAAAAAGATATCCTGGGGTTTCCCGTTCCCCCAAAATATCAAATGTTCGGCGACCCCCTGATCACACCCAAGAGCCTTGTCATCGACAAAATCGCCGTCAGCCGCGACAAGCGGTTCGCCAAGGTCGAAGGCCGGGTTATGGGGAGAGAACAGCTCAACCCGGCCATCGTGCGGGGGCACATCGAATTCCCGGTGACCATTGCGGTGGTGGATTTTTGGGAAAAGGTGGACGGGCGCTGGGTCATCACCCTGTTGAAGGATATCTCCCACATCAGCGGCCACACCCGGTTTTATTACATCCCCAACAACAACGACGGCTGGGAGCAAATGGAATTCGTGGAGATCGACGCCTCCCTGGTCACCGCCGATGAGCGCTGACCTGCCCTTTCACCGGGCCTGGCTTGACGACGACGAAATCGGGGAAGTCGTCGATACCCTGAAATCCGGCTGGCTGACCACGGGGCCCAAAGCGTTCCGGTTCGAGGAAGCCTTTGCCGAGTATGTCGGTTGCAAGCACGCGATCGCCCTCAACTCCTGCACCGCCGGACTGCATCTGGCCATCACCGACCAGGGTTTCTCCGCCGGCGACGAAGTGATCACCACGCCGATGACGTTTCCGGCCACCGCCAACATGGTCGCGCTGTCCGGCCTGAAACCGGTTTTCGTCGATATCGAACCGGACACCCTGAACCTGGATGCCGGCAAGATCGAGGCGAAGATCGGCCCACGCACCCGGGCTATTCTGCCGGTGCATTTTGCCGGTCATCCGTGCGACATGGACGCCATCGGCGCCCTGGCCCGCGCCCACGGCCTCGCCGTGATAGAAGACGCCGCCCACGCCGTGGGGACCGCCTACAAGGGCCGCCGGATCGGCGGCCTGGGGAACCTGGCCGCGTTCAGTTTTTACGCCAACAAGAACATCACCACCGGCGAGGGCGGAATGCTGGTGACCGACGACGACGCGCAGGCCGACCGGTTTCGCCGTATGCGCCTGCACGGCCTCAGCCGCGACGCCTGGAAACGCTTCGGCAAATCCGGTTTCGCCCACTGGCAGTTGGACGCCCCCGGCTACAAATACAACATGAGCGACATCCACGCCGCCCTGGGCGTTCACCAGATAAAGAAAGCCGACATGTTTCTGGAAATCCGCGAGCGCCATGCCGCCCGGTACGACGAGGCTTTCCGCGACGTTGCCGAGTTGGAAACCCTGGCGACAAAAGATTACGCCCGCCATGCGCTTCACCTTTACATCATCGCCCTTAAGCTCGAACGGCTGACCGTCAACCGCGACGAATTTCTCGATGTCATGCAGGAAAGCGGCATCGGCGTCGCCGTGCATTACATCGCCCTGCACTTGCAACCGTTTTACCGCGACACGTTTCCCCACCCTCCCGAGTCCCTGCCCGTCGCCACGGACTATTCCCGGCGCGTCCTCTCCCTGCCCCTGTATCCCAAAATGCAACCCGCCGACGTCGAGCGGGTCATCGACACGGTCAAAACCCTGATCGCAAAATACCGGAAGTAAGAAGCCTCTTCACTCCGAAGGACGAAAGCCGGCGGACAGTTGCAGGTCCGCCGTGAAACATTGCCGGTAAGCCAGCAGGGTAACGATCAGGCAGGTGATGCCCGTCGCCCCGGCGATCATGTACATGACCGCCAACTGGTATTTGACCGCCGTCAAGGGCGACCCGCCGGCGATGATGAATCCGGTCATGATCCCGGGCAGGTGCACCAGGCCCACGGTTTTCAGGGTGTCGATGGTGGGGATCATGGCGGCGCGGACGGCCTGGCACACGGGTTGCGCGGCGGCCTGCCGGGCGTTCGCCCCCAGCGCCAGCAGGGTCTCGATCCGCGGCCTTTGCTGTTCCAGTTCGCCCGTCAGGCGGTTCAGCGTCAGCGACGAAGCTTTCATGGCGTTGCCGATGATCATGCCGCCCAACGGGATCACGTACCGCGCCTCGGACGGGATCACCCCCGCCAGGTGCAGTACCCAGAAGGTGGAAAAAGACCCCACGCCGATGCCCGCGAACGCCACCCAGCGGGCGCGCGGAATCTTCTCGCCCCGCTTGCCGGAAATGACCGCGGCCACGCCGCACATGAACAGCAAAATACCGGCCAGGTAATCCATCCGGTCTATCTTCAACACCGCTTCCAGAATGAATCCCACCAGAATCAACTGCAACGTGGCGCGCAGGGAACTGTAAACCAGGTCCCGCTCCAACCGCAGATCGTTGTAGTAGGAGATCAAGAGCGCCGCGATGACCAGTCCATACGCCAGCACCAACGATTCAATGTTCATGGCTGTTTCCGCTGTCGAAAAAGGTTTTCAAGGCGTCGCTGGCGGGCCGCTCCACCAGGTCGCGGATATTGCCCTGCGCCACCACTTCGCCATCGACCAGAACGATCGTCCGGGTGTCGAAGCGCAACGCCTGGTCGATGTTGTGAGTAACCCACAGAGTCATGGTGCGCAGGTTGCGGTGGATGGTTTTGATGAGTTCCTCGATTTTCAGGGCCGCCGGCGGGTCCAGGGCGGAGGTGGGTTCGTCCATGAGCAGGGCGTCCGGGCGGTTCGCCAGAACCTGTGCCAGCGCCACCCGTTGCCGCTCGCCCACGGAAAGCGCCTCGACGCCGCGTTCCAGAAACTCTCCGGACAAACCGGTGCTTTCCAGCAAACGCTCGCATTCTTTTTCATCCGGGGATTGCTTGCGAAACCCGGGGCCGATCAGCAAATTTTCGCGGACGGTCCGGGGCAGTAACGCGGGAGTCTGGAACACCATGCCGACCCGGCGGCGCAGTTCGATGGCGTCGATTCCGCGGGTCTCCACGCCGTTCAGGAAAATTTCTCCGCGGTCGATCGTCTCAAGGCGGTTGAGGCACCGCAACAGGGAGGATTTTCCCGACCCCGACGGCCCCAGGATGGTCAGGATTTCTCCGCCGCGCATTTCAAAGGACACGTTTCGGAGGATGGGTTTGCCTTTGGCCAGAAAAATATTCGAGACTTTCAGCACCTGAAACTTCCCGGGGTTATGCTTCGTTAAAAAAACAAGTATACGAATTTTTGTAACGAGGTACTAGGCCAGAAAATCCAGGATGCTCGGCTGAAGAATGCGGGCGGTCGAGTTCAGGGTCGCCTGGAACGCCACCTGCAACGAGGCCAGTTCCGAGGCTTTTTGGGCAAAATCAATGTCCTCGATGTTGGACAATTGTTCGGTTTGATTCACTGTTTCCCGGTCGAGGGCGGCGTTGCTGTCCTCCACGCGGCGCGCAACCGCGCCGAACGAAGCACGCGCCGCGCCCAGCGACCGCAAGCCGGTGTCGAGGTTTTCCAACACCGCGGCCAGGGCGGTGGAATCGTTTTTCCCCAGCGCTTCCTTGAGTTGAATGAGCGAGGTGAGGATGTTGCGTCCGCCTCCCAGGCCCAGAGCCTCGGCGGTTGTGCCCGTTCCCACTTCCCGGACAATGGCAGTGGTGGCGCTGTTGTTGGACACCACCCGCAGGACATTGCCCTGGCTGGAGATTCCGGCGGTCACGTTCAGGCCGGCGTTGTTGATCAAACCCAGCACATCGCCCACGGTGTTGGCGGAAGCCAGGCTGATCGCCCCGGAGGCACTGCCGTTGACGATGTTGATCGACGACAAGGTCAGCCCCTGGCCGCCGTTCAATTGGGAAATCCGCGTCGAGCCGTTCAAGCGCGGGTCCAGGTCCAGGCCTTCCAGACTGCCATTGCGCTGTCCCAGGATGCCGAGGTCCGCGGCGGTACTGCCTCCGCTCACTTCCGACACGGTCAGGGCCTGCACGATGAGGGCGCTGGAATCCGTCAGCTTGATGCCGTTTTGCGCGCTGTTGACGGAAGCGGTGATGTTGGTGCCGGCGGCGTTGATGGCGGCGATTGCGTTACCCACGGTCATGGAGGCCGTGATGTTTACGGTGCCGGTGTTGCCCGCCTGGTCGGCAAGGGTGAACGCCCCCGCAGTAACGCCCGCCCCGCGGTTCAGGTCGGAGAGCAAGGTGGACGTGTCGATGCCGGGGTTCAGGTCGGTGGCCAGCACATCCGATCCCGGGATATTGATTTTCAGGTTCAGACTGCGGGCGATTTCCACGGAGATGTTTTCGGTGTTGCCGAGGTAAACCGCGCCCGAGGCGCTTCTTTGAAAGGGCTCGACGACCGCCTTCGATCCGCCGAAGGCGAACCGGTTGCCCACCCGGGTGTTTCCCGCCTGCAACACCTCGGAGATCAGGCTTTCGATTTCCGAGGCGGCAAACCCCCGCGTTTCCGCGGTGGCCAGGCCGCCCAGTTGGTTCACGGCCAGTTCCTTCGCGCGGGTGAGCGCATTGCTGACGCTACCGAGCGCCAAATCGGCGCGCCCGGTGAAATTTTTGATGCCGTTTATGTTACGGATGAACTGCTCGGTCTTGCGGAGCGAGGTGCGCAGGGACAGGGTTTCCCGCGTCCCCGAAGGGTCGTCGGACGGCCGCGCAATGCGCTTGCCGGACGCCAGGGCGTTGGTCGTGTTGAAAATGTCCTCGGAGAGCCGGAACACATTATTCAGTGTCGCCTGTTGCTGGGCCTGATTGGTGACTCGAAACACCATAACCGCCTCTCCCCTTAAATTCTGTCTTGCAGAATGTTCATCATCTCATCCACGGTGGAAATCAAACGCGCGGAAGCCGCGAAGGCCTGCTGGAATTTGATCAGATTGATCATCTCCTCATCAATGGACACGCCGTCGGCGCTTTCCCGGCGGTTGGTGAGTTGCACCATCACCCCTTCCTGCTGGGTCATGGTGGTTCGCGTGGCCCTGGCGCTGACGCCGACCTGGCTGACGATGGAATTGTAAAAATCATCGAAGGTGAACATCCCGGACCCCGCCGTGTCGATGCTCACGCCATTGAAGGCCAGCCGGTTTTGAATATTGGCCAGTTGGCGGGCATTGTCCCCGTCGCCGCCGAGGGTGGTTCCGGCGGCGATTTTTTGCGCGTCGTTGAGAACGGCATCATCCACTCGAATCAACGTCGAGGCGTTTTCGGAAACGGAGAAGGTGAACCGGTCGCCAACGGCGGGTGCTCCATTGATGGTCACGGCCAGCCCGCCGGCCAGATTGAACGCCGACCCGGAGGCGAACGTGAAGGCGCCCGCCGCCGCCCCCGTCGTCAAGTTGGTCAGGGAAAACGAGTTCGCCCCGGTAATGGTAATTTCAAATTTATCGACCGAAACCTGGTTGGGGTTCGCGTTGCTCATGGAAACCTGGGCGCTACCGGTATTCCCCGTATTGGCCGATACCGTGGGCGAAAGGGGACGAAAGAAATCAACTCCGGTACTGCCGTCGGAACCGAACCCCTGGCCGTGAACGCGATTAAATTCCTGAATGAAACCCGCCGCCAGGCGGTCCACCTTGTCCCGCGAGGCGGGAAGCTCCACATCCCGCATGTCCAGCAGGCCTTTCAGTTTTCCGCCCTTAATGTCAGACGTGATGTTGGTCAGGTTTCCCTGGCCGTCATCCAGCAAAATATCCCGGAAACCATTATTGTCGCCATTGAGTCGGGTGGACAAGGAAAACGTGGAAAGACCGAGAACCAGCGGACGGCCGTTGCTCAACGTCAGATTGAGGAGGCCATTCTGCTCATTCACGACGGTGACATCGATTTTTTCGGCCAGCTGGTTGACCAGCCGGTCGCGCTGGTCTCGCAGGTCGTTGGCGCCAAACCCCTGGCTGGTTTCGTTTTCATGAACGGCCTTGTTCATTTGCGCGATTTGGGAAATCAGGGAGCTGACTTCCGTCGCCGTGGCGCCGATTTCGTTGTCCAGGTTCACCCGTTGATCGAACAATTGGTTGCCGAGGTTGTTGAAAACGGAGGCCAGCGACTGGGCATTCCCTCGAACCACGGCCCGCTCGGCCAAACCGGACGGGTTGTTGGAAAGGTCTTGCAGACTGGAGAAAAAATCGCTCAGGGAGTTGTTCAGGCTACCGCCCAACCCGTCATTGAAAAGGGTTTCCATTTGATCGAAGGCATTCTGCCGGGCCTTGAACTCGCCGAGGGAGGAATTTTCGCCGACGATCTGGCTGAACAAAAACGAATCGTGGGCGCGCTCAATGCCCGCCACCCGGACGCCGGTTCCCAACTGGCCCAGGCCGACGGATCGCGGCGTGGCCGCTTCCAGAGCCACCTTTTGCCGGGAGAACCCCTCCGTTTGCACGTTGGCGATGTTCTGACCGGTCACCTCGATGGCCAATTGATGGGACAACAACCCCACCCTTCCGGTATTCAATACGCTGAAAACATTGCTACCCATAAGCCTGTTCTCCCGTCAAACCTCGGTGCTCAACATTCGGCACAGCGCTTTCCCTTCCCCCCTGTGGCCATCGGCGCCATAGGCCGCCTCGGCGGAGTCCTGGGTGCGATGCAAAAACACCAGCGATTTCTTGATGGATAACGACGACCGGTTGACCAGATGTTTGTTTTTTTCGCTGTAATCGAAAATGGCGCTGATCTGCGACAGCAGGGTTTCCCTTTGAGCGGTCAACTGTGTGCTCAACGGACGCCCGCACACTTTGATGATATCCCTTAAGGTTAAATTTTCGGGGTCGACGCCCAAATGGTTTGCGATCTCGGCGACCACTTTCAACCGGTTCTCTTCCAGCATTTGCATTTTCAAAGCCAGGATTTCTTTCTTCTTCAAAACCGCCCTCACTTCATCCAGGGAATAATCGACAATGGAATCCCATTCTTCCTGGAACAGAGGGATCAATTCATTGTAAAGAGCTATCTTCTGACGCATCTGGCTAACAAGCAATTTATATAACCGGGTCATTTGTTTTCTCCGTGCGTCCCGACATTGATCGGGAGTTTTTGTTCACGTCCGGCATTCGGGGAAACGGCATTGCGCTTCTCCTGTATGTCCTGTAAGCGGGACAACTGCCGGTACACCATGTCTGCAAGACCCACTCCCTTTTTCTTGGCCATCTCATTGGCGATTTCCTGATCCATCATGGACTGAAACGTTTCCATGGAAAAACTGTCAAAAAGCCCCGATTTCGGCACGGTGCTTCGCATGGACTCCACCATTTTGTAAAGCAGGATCGATTCAAAATCCCTGGCGACCGACATCAGTTCATCCTCGGTTTTTCCCGTGCCGGGCATCTGCAATTTCATCCGGATGTCTTCAATTTTCCGCTCGCTCATTTTGTTTGAGATGCTGGGATGAATTCTCGCCGAAGGCATGATGTCCATGGAATCCTCACATTTTCCAGGTTTGCGTTAATCCGGGTCCCGCAAAAAACCCGTTCCGAAAAAGTCGGAACTGAAGTCAAACTTTATCGTTGCAAACCATATACCAAAAACCGGCAGGCAACGCCTTTTTGCGCGGACCATCTAATTCGTGGAAAAACAACCCATTGCGAAGCCGCCCTTGAGAGCCAAAAGGCAGGGGTCGGGCCATTTTTGCCGTTTCAACGAGTCAGGGGAAAAATTTGCCCTTCGACGGCAGGCGCGCAACGGTGAAAAATCAGGAACAGGAGGCGAGCCACAACACCGGTCACATAATCTCCAGATCGGCATGTAACGCGCCGGCGGCCTTAATGGCCTGGAGAATGGAGATCAGGTCCCGCGGCGTCACGCCGATGGAATTCAGGGCATTGACGACATCGCCGATGCCGACCCCATGAGGGACGACCAGAAGCCGGTCTTCGCCCTCTTCGACGGTCACCCGGGTTCGGGGAACAATCGCGGTTTGCCCTCCTGGGCTGAGGGGCTCGGGTTGAACGGCAATCGGTTGTTCGCGGATTTGCACGAAAAGCGACCCGTGGGCTACGGCTACGGTGGAAATGCGGACGTTTTCACCCATCACCACGGTGCCCGTCCGCTCATCGACGATCACCTTGGCGGAGGAATCCGGCCGGACTTCCAAACTTTCGATCCGGGTGATGAAGGCCGAGGTGTTGTCTTTATAAAACGGGGGAATTCTTACGCGCACCGCGCGGCCATCCACAGGGGCGGCGAAGGCTTCTTTCATTTCGGTGTTGATGGCCCGGGCAATCCTTGCCGCGGTGGTGAAGTCGTTATTTTTCAAGGAAAGAACGATTTCCTTCTTGGAGTTGAACGTTTGGGAAGATTTGGATTTCGGCACTTCTTTTTCCACCACTCCGCCGTTGGCGACCCGGCCGACCAGCAGGTGGTTTTTCTGGACACCGCGGGCGGCGCCCTGCACCGAAAATCCGCCGATGGACAAGGGCCCCTGGGCCAGGGCGTAGGTTTCGCCGTCGGACCCCTTCAAGGCCGTCATCAGCAACGTTCCCCCCTGCAAACTGCTGGCATTACCCAGCGAGGAAACCACCACGTCAATGCGGTCGCCCTGGAGGGAAAACGGCGGCAGGTCCGCCGTCACCACCACGGTGGCGACATTCTTGAACTGCAACTGGTCCACCTTGTTGTCCGGCACGGTGATCCCCAGCTTTTTCAGCATATTGACCACGGTCTGGATGGCAAAGAAAACGTTGGTCGCGGTGTCACCCGTGCTCCTCAAGCCGATCACCAACCCAAAGCCGATCAACTGGTTGTTACGAACCCCCCGGATGTTCACCAGGTCCTTGATGCGGGCGGCGGCCGCCGTATCCGCCATCAGAAAGACCAGCGCCAGGGCGGCAACCCACTTTTTTTGAACCTGAAAGAAAGACATACGATTCATTCCCGTGTTCGAGGCTACAGAGTACATGCGTCCGTCGCAATCAATGTCAACTGTGCGGTGCCGGAGTCGCCGTTGCTGTCCGTCGCGGTAATCGTCAGCGTTTGCGTGCCCTGGCCGGCGGTACAAACGGTGGCGACCAGAGTGTTGCCCGTAGGCATGGCTGTGACGTCGACCAACGCGGTGGTTGCCGTCACATTGCCGGCGGCGGTGCCAATGGCCGCGCCGGCAAAGGAATTCGTCGCTCCGGAAAGCAGGAAAGTAAACGATCCCGATCCACCCGCCGCGGTAAATACCGGGTCGGGGACCGGCACCGCGGAAAAACTGACGGATGCCGGAGTCACGGTAATGACGTTGGGAATGACCTCCACGGACGCCGAAGCGGTGTCGCCGTCGGCATCCAGGACCGTTACGTTGACCGTTCCCGCGGTGATCCCCGCGGTAAAGAGGCCGGTGTTGACGTCTATACTGCCGATGGTCGTGTTGTCCGTTGACCAGAAGACGGGCGCGGTGGCCCCGTTGACGGCAAAGGCCTGTGTCGCGCCCTTGCCGACCTTGGAATTCGCGGGAACAATGATCAGGGTTTTCGTGGCAATCGAAATGGTCGCCGTCCCTCGCGCGCCGTTGGAATCGATCGCGGTGACAGTCACCGTTCCGGTTTTGCTCGCGGCGGTAAACACGCCGGTGGTGGAAACAATGGAAGCCAGCGTGGGATCGCTGACGCTCCAGGTGAACGTCCCCGTGCCACCCGCGGCGGTGAAGGTAATGACGTCTCCCTTGATAACCGTCGCCGACGACGGCGTGACCTGAATCAAGGCGGCGGAGGTAGCGGTGTTGGAGGGGCCAAGCGGCCCGCCGCCGCTGGAGGAGTTGTCACACCCCGCAAGAAGCACGGCGCCCAGCAACAGTAAGAGTCCGGCATGTGGCGCGAGCCACGAACGACTGCCGATTTTCCGAAAAACTTTCAAGTCACTCATGATCATCCCGCCTCGGTGCTGATGTTGACGATTTGCACGGCGATCGTGGCGCTGACATTTTCCACGGAGGCAACCACAAAAGCCGTTCCCGGCACGGTGCCCGCGGTCAGCGTGGTCAAGGCCACGCCGGCGGTCGTGGTCAGATTCGTTTCCCCCAGCGTTCCCAGCGTCGTCGTCAGAAACACCTGCGCGCCGTCCACCGTCTGGCCGGCGTTGGTGAAAACTTCTACTCGAATGGTGGCCTGGCTGGCGCCGTCCGCCGAAAGTCCCGCATTGCCGGAAAATTGCTTGATGGCAACGATGAGGCCGCCGGAGCTTACTCCTACGCGGTTAGCCACGTCCGACTCGCATCCGGCCAGGCCGGCGAACCCGAATAACAACACAAGCAACAAAAATTTCGCTCTAGGTATCATTCTAAATCCATGCCCCTAAAAAGGCCATATCCAACTGATGAGCCGAGTCCCCCAGCCGACCCGCTGTTCGTCGGCGACCACTCCTGTGCCCGAGTAGGTGATGGAGGCGTCGGCGATCAACCGCGACGAAACCGAGTTGTCGAACCCGATATCCTGATAGCGAATGACGCCGGTGAGAATCATGATCTGTTCTTCGTTGTTGATGGTGACCGAGCGGCGGCCTTCGATAACAAAATTGTCGTCAGGCAGAACCTCCTTGATCACCGCGGTGATCGTCGAAGTCAAAGTGCCGTTCCGGGTCGTGCTCCCCGAACCGTCAAAGGACTTGTCCGTTTTCGCGTCGAGATTGGGATTAAATCCATTCCCCAAACCCAGGAAATTCTGGATGCCGAGATTGCTGGGCAGACCCAGCAACTTGCCGGTTTGAAGGTTCATATCCGTTTGTCTCGAAGTTTGGGTGGTCGCGGTCTGCGAGGAACTCGTGTTCTCCTCGACGACGATGGTGACGATATCTCCGACGTTCCGGGCCTTGGCATCGGAAAACAGCACGTTATCGAACGAGTCGCCCTTCCACACAGACCCCTCTTGCCGATGCGGCGCTTGAGGATAAATGCGCTCTTTCTTTTCCGGGAAGGAGGATTTCACCGGATGATGCGTTACGCAGGCCGACAAGGAGACGGTCAGCAAACCCGCCAGCCCTATTGCGGCAATTCGATGCCAATGAGGCAAAAGATTCATAGTCAAAATTCCACCTGTACGGTGTGCGAATCAACCACCCGGCCATAAACGACTTTTTTGGATCGTATATTTTCGACTTTGACGAAATTTCCCCTGAACCCGTTTTCCTTGACAACGCCCAGGGCGGTGATTTTCATGATCCCTTTTTCGACGATGAGGCGGACGCGGTCTCCCCGTTTGACGAGCGGGACTTGCCTCAGCACGTCCGGGGTCAGCACGACGCCGGCGCCGAGGTTGCGGAGAGCTTTAAACCCCACCACCTCGTCCAGGGTGGTGGCCGCCCGGGCGTTCGTGGAGTTCATCAACTGGCGTTCCAGGACCACGTCGTCCGCGGTGACAATCTGCCCGCCCCGAAGCGGATGCCGGGTTTTCACGACATCGGAATACGCCTTGACGAAAGCCGTGAGCCAGACGCCGCGTTTTAAAACGCCATCGACCTTGATTTTCGCCATCAGGGGTATTCGCCCAGCCCGCCGGACACCGCCGTCAAGATGGAATTCCAGGTGCAGAATACCCGCGGGCAGAACCATGTCCTTGCCCCGGTATTCCACGGTCATCTTAATATCTTCATCGTCCTGAGCCATGATCCCGCGAAGGAATTCGGTTCCCTGGCGCACGATTTCCCCGGAAGTCAAGGTCTGCGTTTCCCGGGAGCCGGTTCCCGGAGCGGCCAGGGCAAATGCCGTTGTCAAACAACAAACGCCGAATACGGTCAGGACAATTTTAAAAACTCTCTCGGTTTTACGCATCGATTCACGCCTCCAGAAGTGCAACCATGAAAAACCTGCTCGGTCTCACAATAATTACCGTCTGAGGTTGTTGGAAATTTGCAGCATTTCATCGGCGGCCTGCACCGTTTTCGAATTCACTTCATACGCCCGCTGGGCGGTGATCAGGTTCACCATCTCTTCCACGACGCTGACGTTGGATAGTTCGAGGAAACCCTGCTGGATGGTGCCGGCATCAAGGATCCCCGGATTGCCCAGTGTCGGCGGCCCCGAGGCATTGCTCTGCTCAAACAGATTGAATCCGATGGATGACAAACCGGGAGGATTCAAGAAAGTGGCCAACTGGATGTTGCCGATGACGGCGGGCACCGGCGAACCCGACTGCGTTACCGAAACCGTTCCCTGGGGGTCAATGGACAGCGCCAGGAAGTTGGGCGGCACGGTGATGGCCGGAGTGAGCAACAGGCCGTCGGAATTCACGACCCGGCCGATATTGTCCACCTTGAAGGAACCGCCGCGGGTATAGGCGATGGTGCCGTTCGGCTCGAGAATCTGGAAAAACCCCTTGCCCTGGATGGCCAGGTCCAGAGGGTTCTCGGTCTGCGCGAAGTCGCCTTGCAGAAAAGTTTTCTGAATGGCGGCGGGTTTAACGCCCAGTCCCAACTGCATACCGGTAGGCACGGTGTTGCCGTTCTGCGACAACGTTCCCACCAATCGCAAGGTTTGGTACAACAGGTCTTGAAAATCCGCCCGGCTTCGCTTGAATCCCACCGTGTTCACGTTCGCCAGGTTGTTGGCGATCACGCTCACGTTGAGGTCCTGGGCTTTCATGCCCGTGGAAGCGGTAAACAATGAACGAATCATAAAAAACCTTCCTTTCCTATTTTTGGGATCGCCTGGCGGCGAAACCGATTAACCTTTGATGAGAAGCGGCCCCTATGGGTTTAACCGTCCCAGAGTGTTGGCGGCCTGCCCGTCAATTTGATCCAAACCACGAATCAGCCGTTGCATGCCTTCAAAGCCGCGAACCGTCGTGATCATTTTGGTCATTTCCTCGACGCTGTTGACGTTCGATTGTTCAAGAAACCCCTGGCGCACCACGGTACCCGGCGCCGGCTGTCCCGTTTGGGTCGGATCCACCGTCTTGTACAAACCGTCGCCCTGTTTTTCCAGCAACGCGCCATCAGTGAATTTCAAAACCCTGATTTTGCCCACCGGCAGATTGTTCAAGGCCGCGCCGGAGGAAATCGTGCCGTTGACGTCAATGCTGACATTGCTCCCCCCCTGCTGAATAACCAGGGGGTTGCCCTGCTCGTTCAAAACCGGAAACCCGTTTTGCGTCGTCAGTTGGAGTTTAGTATCCAACTGGAAGTTGCCCTTGCGCGTGTACCGGACGCCATCGGGAGTTTGCACGGCAAAATAACCTTCCCCGTCCAATGCCAGGTCGAACATGTTGCCGGTTTTTTCCAATGTCCCCTGCGCCATGTCGGTGGCAAACCCGGACACGCCGACATAAGCCACGTTTGCATTCGACTGCGACGCCGGCAACAAAACGTTGCGGCCGGCCTCTAAACTCGTATCCTGTTTAAACGGGGGCATCAACGCCTCAAAGACCAGTTGGTCTTTCTTGAATCCCACGTTGTTCAGGTTGGCCAGATTATTACTCAGGACCTCCATCTTGCGGGTCTGC
The DNA here is from genome assembly GCA_046757665.1 of Nitrospinales bacterium. Lineage (GTDB taxonomy): Bacteria > Nitrospinota > Nitrospinia > Nitrospinales > JAJDAT01 > JBHHYO01. Next base: position 10,948 of record JBHHYO010000023.1, on the reverse strand, counting down.
TTCATGACCCCGGAAACCGCTATAAAGATGCCTTCATTCATTTTTTTCTCCTGAACCAGATTTTCATGACGAATAAAAGCAATTTCTATACCAAAAGCCGAAGCTACGGGAAAACGTCGGAACATTGACAACAACTTGTTTGATTTCAATATATTATGAGATTGGGACACAGGATGAAAAACCACCGCGCCGCCGCCGACGTCAAAAAACCGTCGGCAGTTTCTGCCTTTCGAGAAAAAAATCCCTTTGCAACCGGGTGAATCCTTTTTATATTTAACTAATCAAAAAATTATCGTCGCGTCGTCCAACCGGGCCGGTTTCATCCGTGACAAACCCTTTTTTCGAGGTAACACCCATGGAAACTATTTCTGTCGATCAACTTCATGACCGGTACGACAAACTGGAATCGAACGAACTCATCCTGGACGTGCGGAGCGCGGAAGAATTCAGGGAAGGCCATATCAAGGGGGCTAAAAACACCAATCACGAAGAAGTGGATTCCATCGTGGACGAGCTTCGTTCCTACCGGACGGTGTACGTACATTGCAAAATGGGCGGCCGCGCCCAAATGGCCGCTCAAACCCTGACAGACGCCGGGCTGACCAACATTGTCTGCGTCAAGGACGGCGGTATGCAACGGTGGCGCGAGCAGGGATGGCCCGTGGAAACCGAATGACGGCGCGCGGGCCAAGACTCGAATCTCCCCGCCGAGCCGTTCGCGCATTCGGGTTTAATCATATGTCTAAATCAAATCCAAAGTGGTATAGTGGTCCTTAATCCAAAATCCACTATGGGGGCGGTTTTCATGAATAAAACATTAAGCACCCTTTTGATTGTTTTGCTTTGCCTTGCCGGGTTTGCCGCGGAAACCGCCGCGGAGGACCCCGCAATCGAAACCTTGAAAACAGCCGTTCAAAAAAATCCCGCCAACGGCAAGGCCTATTATGATCTGGGCGTCGCCTATCAGAAACTCGGGCAGTATCAAAAGGCCATCGACGCTCTCAAGGAAGCGGTAAAAATCAACCCGGCGAACACCCAGGCGCAGATCGCCCTGGGCGGCGCTTACGTCGCCCTGGGTAAATCCCAGGACGCCAACAAGAAAAAAACCAAGGCCAAGCAAGCGATCGGGGAATACATGCGGGCGGTCAAGGACCATCCGAACGACCCCAAAGCCCATTACAACCTGGGCCTGGCCTACAAAACAATCGGACAATACCGAAACGCCCTGAGAGAATTAAATCAAGCCATCAAACTGAAACCGAAAGTGGTCGAGGCTTATTACCCTATCGGCCATATTCTCAAGAAAGCGGGAAAATACAAAAAAGCGATCCCGTTCCTGAAAAAGGCCGTCGAAGTCGATCCGAAAAACACCGAAGCCCATTTTTCCCTGGGTCTCGCCTATAAAAAAATCGGCCGCTACCAGAAAGCCACCCGCGAACTCAAGGAAACCTTGAAGCTCAGACCGGAAAATGCCTTGATTCACCTGGCCCTGGGCGAGACTTACATTGCCTTCGGACGGTACGATGAAGCCATCGCGGAGTTCAAACAAGCGCTGGAAATTGATTCGGAGTTGCTCGCCGCCCATCTCAATCTTGGAATCGCCTACCGGAACCTCGAAAGCCATTCGGGCGGGCTACAGAAATCTCCGAAGGCCATCCGGGAATTCAAGGAAGTCGTCCGGCTCAATCCCAATCTGGAAGTCGCGCACTCCTACCTGGGGTCGATATACCGGGAAGAAGGCCGGTACGACGATGCCATAGCGGAATTTAATGAAGTGATTCGGATCAACCCGAAGAACTCCCTCGCCCATTATGCCCTGGGCGAGTTGTACCGCGAGATCCGACAGCAACAGAAATCCGTCAAGGCGTTCGCCAATGCGTTGAACGCCAACCCGCCGACTGACGCAAAAAGCCAGTAGCCGTTGCCTGTTCTGCCGGAGATCGGTTTCAGGAAGCCGACAGGTGCGGATATTTCTTTTCCAGGTTGGCCCGGAATCCCGCAAACAGGTCGATGATGGGTGGGATCAGTTTTTCTTTCAGTTCATCCGGGACCCAGTTGATTTTTTCCACGGGCCAGCCCTCGATGCGCCGAACGTCGAGCCCGGCCTGGCGATAAGGGCCTTCCAAGGCCTGCTCAAATCCGTAAACCAGAGCATTTTGATACACTTTCAAATAAAGTTCCCGGATCAGTTCCTCATCGAACAGCCCGGAGAGGAAACGTTCCGTAACTTCCTCTATAATCGGTTCGGCGTGTTCGATAAAATCGGGGTGGCAGGCTTTTTCCAGGGTGCGGTAGGTAATGATCACGTCCTGGAGAAGAAACTTGAGTTCATCGACTCCGCGGACGGGGGGGCGCCGGTCGAGGTCCAGGGACTCCTTGAGGACCTTGATGTTGCGGCCGGTGTCATGAATCACGGACTCCTCCCAGGTGGCGGAGTTCCACACGAAAAAGACGCGCAACCATTTCACGCGCCGGCTCGCGTCGGTCATGTGCAGGGTGATGCTGGGTTTGGCGGCGTTGCTGTAGGGCAGTCTGCCGCCCCACATGTTCAGGCTAAGCTCCAGGCCGTAGGGCCGGAAAGCCGTTTCGAGCGCCCGGCAGAAAAAGCCGATCAGATGCTCCAGGTTTTCGTGCTGGTCCAGGGGGCTGTTGCGCGGCAGGTTGACAATGCAGTAAAGCCGCCATATCCTGCGCTTGGACCGGCCGTCGGCCTCGGCGATCAAGTAGGTACCGCCCCACACCCCGGCGGTGATGGGGAGGTCGCACCCCAGAACGGGGCGCAGGTTTCGAGACACGTCCGCGGCAATATTCCCGTACAACTCATTCAGGAAATAAAGGTTTATCCGGTTATCGTCCGTGAACACCGGCCCGGAAGCTTTAGGGAAGTTTTCCGATGACATACGCAACACAGTGGAGATTGGCTCTCAACGCGGGTCCGCTTATACCGCTTTTTCTTTTTGTTGTAAAGGATGTTCCGTGTTTCCGCCCGCCGCCGACCCCGTTGAAAAACGTCCCGCGGGCAACCGCTGGAAAACGCGGCGGCAAAAAGTCCGCAACCCGGCCCGCTTTTTGTCTTTGCGGAACGTCAAATTAACGCTATAATTCCGCCTTTGCTCACCGGCCGGCATCCAATCATGAAAACAAAACGCACTGCCATTTACCCGGGAACCTTCGATCCGGTAACCATCGGCCATATCGACATCATGACCCGGGCGCTCAAACTGTTCGACAAGCTGATCGTCGCCGTCGCCCACAATCCCAAGAAGAGCCCGCTGTTTTCCTTGGAGGACCGTGTGCGTTTCATCCGCGAGACGGTCCAAAACCTGGACCATATCGAAGTTCTGCCCTTCAACAACCTGTTGATCGACTTTGCGGCGCAACACAACGCCCGGGTCATCATCCGGGGACTGCGCGCCGTCACCGATTTCGAGTTCGAACTGCAAATGGGCCTGATGAACCGCAACCTCAACGAAGAGGTGGAAACCATGTTCATGATCCCCAGCCAGGAATACTCCTTCCTCAGCTCGAACTTCGTTAAGGAAATCGCCCGCCACGGCGGGGATATCGACAACTTTGTTCCGCAAAGCGTGCTCAAGTCAATCGAAAAGTTGAAACCATGAAACTATCCGGGCGCATCCAGAAAGTGCAACCCTCCATGACGCTGGCTATAGACGCCAAGGCGCGCGAATTGAAAGCGCGTGGAGAGGACATCATAGGATTCGGCGCGGGCGAGCCGGATTTCCCCACTCCGGAGAACATCAAGGAGGCGGGTATCGCGGCTATCCGGCAAAACCAGACCCGCTACACCCCGGCAGGCGGGACCGACGCCCTCAAGGACGCCATCCTCGAAAAACTGCAAAGCGACAACCGCCTCGCTTATCAACGCAACCAGATCGTCGTCTCCAACGGCGGCAAGCACTCATTTTACAATCTGGCCCAGGCGCTGTGGGAAGACGGCGACGAAGTGATCGTCCCGGCCCCTTACTGGGTTTCCTTCCCGGAAATGATCCGCTTGTCCGGCGCCTCGCCGGTCATCGTCCACACGACCGTGGAGAGCGGATTCAAAGTGTCGCCGCAACAAATCGACCGCGCCGTCACCCGGAACACCCGGGCGCTGGTGCTCAACAGCCCCTGCAACCCCACGGGCTCTGCCTACACGCGCCCGGAACTGGAAGCCCTGGCCGAAACCGCCTTGAAGCATGGCCTGCTGATCATTTCGGACGAGATTTACGAGAAAATCGTTTTCGACGGATTCCGGCACCACAGCATCGCCTCGCTCGACCCGGAGGTGCAACGCAACTGCGTGGTGATCAACGGCGTATCGAAAGCCTACGCGATGACCGGCTGGCGCATCGGTTACCTGGCGGCGGAGCCGGAGATCGCCGCGGCGGTCCTCAAGCTCCAGGGACAAAGCACGTCCAATCCGTGCTCCATCTCGCAGGCGGCGGCTATTGAAGCGCTACGGGGCTCGCAGGCAACGGTCGAACAGCAAGTCCGGCAGTTCCAGCGCCGCAGGGACAACCTGCTCGAACGCCTGGAAAACATACCCGGAGTGACCTGCTACAAACCCGTGGGCACGTTTTACACGTTCCCCGACTTCTCCGGCGTGTTTGGAAAACGGTATAATGGCGGGACAATCGACGGCTCTCTGGCGCTGACGGATTATCTGCTCAGCGAGGCCAAGGTCGGCCTGGTTCCGGGAATCGCTTTCGGGGCGGACGCCCACGCAAGAATCTCCTTCGCCACTTCCCTGGAAACCTTGTCCGAGGGACTGGACCGGATCGCGGGCGCGCTGGCCCGTTTGCGCTAGACTCTGCCGGAGCGCGAAGTCGTGGTGGTGGTTTCGGATTCGAAGGGTTCCGTATCCAAACTTTCCTTGTAGGCCTTGACCATTTTTTCTATTTTCGCCCGGCAACGCTTGGCCTTGCAATTCCCGGTTCCCACCCCGATCGAACGTCTCAAGGCCGCGAAAGACAAATTTCCGTCGCTGATGGCCTTCATGATCGTGATTCTTTTAACGTTACGGCAGATGCAAACCTTCTTGAAATTTTCTATTAACTGTTTTTGTGTCTTCAAATTCGCAAATTCCCGAAGCGGGATTGGTGTTTAGTCCATGATCGGCCCATTCCATAATACAGGGGCACAATTAATACTATAGAGGATAACCGGGGAAAAACCTAGTGCAAATCCTTAAAATCGCTCGACCTTATCTTTTATCGGCCCTGAGCGGGTTGTTACTGGCGCTGGTTTTTCCGCGTTTCGACCTGGAAATCCTGGCCTGGTTCGCGCTGGTTCCTCTTTTGTGCGCGATCCAGGATCAAAGCCCGGGCCGGGCATCGCTGTGCGGTTTTATCGCCGGCGCGGTGTTTTATTTCCTGGGCCTGACCTGGATTCTCAATACCATCATTGATTTCGGCAAGGTGCCGCGACCGCTGGCCTATCCGGCGCTGGCCATCCTCGCGGCGTACATGAGTTTTTACATTGCCCTGTTTGCTTACCTGGTGCGCCGGGTGGGTGAAGACCGGCCGATTTACACCTTCATGCTGGCCCCGGTGGCCTGGACCGGCCTGGAATACATTCGCTCGACGCACCTGGAATACGGGTTTTCCTGGCTGGGGCTGGGTTACTCGCAGTTCAAGACCTTGCCGGTTATTCAAATCGCAGACTATACAGGCGTGTATGGCGTTACGGCGTTGATTGTGCTGGTCAATGCCGGAGTGCACTACCTGATTCGTTTTGGATTGGCGCGCGGCGGCGCACCTTATTCGACGCGCCAGGCCCTGTCGGTTTTGGCCATCACCCTGCCTACCCTTGCCTTTTGCCTGGTTTACGGCAACTCCGCGTTGGCCGAATACGGCAAGACACATCCTCCCGGTGCGCGCGGCATCCGGGTTGCCCTGGTGCAGGGGAATATCGGCCAGCCGTTCAAATGGGACCCCCGGCATCGCGACCGGGTTATGGAAACGTACAAGAGGCTGACGCTGAAAGGCGCGGCAGGCAAGCCCGATTTCATCGTCTGGCCGGAGGCGGCGACCCCTTACTATTTCAATCTGGACGCACCGGAAACCGCCGCCCTGAAACACCTGGCGCGCCAGGCGGGGGTTCCCATCTTCTTCGGCAGTCCTTATTACGAACAGGACGCCACGGGCGCCACCAGTTACAACAGCGCCTACCTGCTTCTGCCCTCCGGCAGTGTCCCGGCGCGTTATGACAAAATGCACCTGGTGCCGTTCGGCGAGTTTGTGCCCTTCCGCAAGCTGTTGTGGTTTGTCCGCAAAATGGCGCGGGGGATCGGCCAGTTCGGCAGGGGAGAGCAGGCTACGGTGTTCCGCGTCGCGGGCCAGCCGTTCGGCGTCTCCATTTGTTACGAAGTCACCTTCCCCGACCTGGTGCGGCAGTCGGTGAACCGGGGAGCGCGGTTCCTCGTCAACATCACCAACGACGCCTGGTTCGGCAGAAGCGCCGCCTCCTACCAGCACATCGCCATGGCGGCCCTGCGGGCGGTGGAAAACCGGGTCCCCCTGGTGCGCGCCGCCAACACCGGAATCTCCGGCGTCATCGACCCCACGGGCAAAATCCGCGACACCACGCCACTGTTCACCGAAGACCTGGTGCTGACGGAAATCCACCTCACCGACGGCCCCAAAACCTACTACACCCGAAACGGCGACAGCTTCAGCCACGCCTGCATCCTGATGACGCTGGTGCTCGCGGCTTTTGCCCGGCGCAAGCAAAAATAAGCCCCTCGCCTTTTTTCGGAAGAGAGCTTTGCATAAGTATCCTTGTCTGATCGTCATTGCGAGGCGGCGAAGCCGACGAAGCAATCCAGAAAGGACCCATTCCCACCGGGCGTGGCCCGGCTGGATCGCCACGCCGCCGGTGGCGGCTCGCGATGACAGCAAGGGCGGCGGGAATCTCGACTTATGCAAAGCTCTCTTTTCGGAAAGGCTTGCTAAACACCCGCCGAGCAAGTAAAATTGCTCCTGCTTTTTGTCCTGACAATCATTATGCGTTTGTTTAAACTTGGTCGAATCGCCTATGTCTGTTGAGATCACCGTCATTCCCACCCGGACGGAAAATTTGCTGACCTTCGAACTGAACCGCGCGCTGATACCGCCCGGCACCGGCTTGTCTTTCCCGAATGCGGCTTCCGCCGAGTCGCACCCCGTGGCCAGGGCTATTTTCCAGGTCAAGGGGGTGTGCAGTGTGTGGATACTCGACAACGCGATCGACGTGACCAAGGACGAAACGGCCCGCTGGGCCGCCGTCAAACCCGGAGTGGTCGAAGCCATCCGGTCCGCGTGCAACTCGCTTCCCGCCTGATTCCCTGACGCTTATTCGGCTTTAAAAAATTCCTTGAACACGCGAATAAGGTCGGCATGATCCTTTGTCCCCGCCATTTCGCGTATGGAGTGCATGGACAACATGGGATTACCGGCGTCCACCGTCCGGATACCGAGGTTGGCCGCGGTGACGGGGCCGATGGTGCTTCCGCAGGCCAGGTCGGAGCGCATGACGAACTTTTGCGCCGCCACGCCCGCGCGCTCGCACAGCAATTCAAAACAAGCCGCCGTTTGCCCATCGGTCGCGTAGTTTTTCCCGGCGTGGACCTTGATCACCGGCCCCCGGTTGATCACCGGCATGTGCCGGGGGTCGTGCTTGTCCGCGTAATTGGGATGCACCGCGTGCGCCATGTCCGCGGAAATAAAAACCGCCCGGGCGATGGCTTGCATGTTCGCCTCCCGGCCGCCGCCCGCCTGGCCGCCGATGCGTTCCAGCACATCCCTTAAAAACGGCGACCCCGCGCCCTGAGCGGTGACACTGCCCACCTCTTCGTTATCGTAAAAAACCACAACGCCCGGCGCGTCCGCCTCCAAAAACGCCGTCGTGGCGGCGTGGCAAGAGGCCAGGTTGTCCAGCCGCGAGGCGCACAGGAACTCGTCATTCGGCCCCGCCAGCGCGCCTTTTTGCACGTCATACAGGGACAATTCCATATTCAGAATGTCGCCGGGCCGGCAGGGCAACTGGTCCGCCACCCATTCCTTCAACGCATTGTCCGAACAACCCTCCGCCGTCGAAAAGATGGGCGGCAGATGCTTCTGCCGGTCCAGGATCAAGCCTTTTTCATTGACCTTGCGGTTCAAGTGGATGGCCAGTTGCGGGATGCGAAGCACCGGGCGCTCCGCCATGAACAGTTTTGCAACGGCGCCCGTTCCGTCAGCGCGCAGAATCACTCGGCCCGCGAGGGACAAATCCCGGTCGGTCCAGGTGGACAGCAAGACAGAGCCATACACCTCCACGCCGAGTTGCGCGTAACCGTTTTCCCGGTAAAACGGGTTGGGCTTGAGACGCAGGTTGGGGCTGTCCGTATGGGCGCCGATGATTTTGTAGCCGATCATTTCGGGCGGCGGCGAACCGATTTTAAAGGCCGCCAGGGAGGACGCATTGCGGACGACAAAGTATTTGCCGTCCGGGGCGAGCGTCCAGGAATCGGTTTCATGCAGTTCCACAAACTGGCGCTCGTGCAACATTCGCCGAAGCTCGGCCACCGCGTGAAAAGGCGTCGGGCTTCGGTCGATAAATTCCAGCAAGTCCCGGGCGGCGTTCAAGCCGGGTTCCCGGTTGGTTTTGTCGGCGCGATCTTCCATCTGCCGGCGTCCTTTCACAAAAAAATCCCCTCCGCCGGCGCCGCCAAAAATCCTTTTCGCATTATGATCGCCATCAGCAAGAGGAAAATTTCATTCAACTCCATCACCACGCCCAGGGCCGCGTCGATTGGTCCGCCGCGCTTCAGCAGAAACAACCGTTCAAACACCGCGGTCCACAGGGAAACCAGCATGAGGAGAAACAGTCCTTTCAACTCCAGGAACAGCACCGCCGCCACCGTGGTAAAAAAGGTCGCTCCCCAGAATTCCCGGGCCTTGACGAACCGCAAATAGGGGACCCGGGCGTTGTTCGCCATCGCGGTGAACGCCAGGGAATGATTAAGATACACCAGAGACCAGCAGGAAAACGTCGGCAACAACACCAGCATCCCCGCCATCCATCCCTCGCCGACATGCAGTAACGCCAAAAACTTGAGCATGAACAGAAAAAATAGAACGGCAATCCTCGACACATCATTGCCGAACGCGGCGGCGGACTCCCCTGCCGGGCGGGGGGCCGGGCCGGACAAATGCTCCATGAAGCCGACACAAGCCCGGTATTGCTTGCCGTTAAAAAAAAGAAACATCAGGAAAAGAATGAGCAGGCAAACCACTTCATGGCCCAGGACCCCTGACAAACCGTAATAAAAAACCATCAAACCCAGGCCTAAAAGAAAACCGACCAGCGGAAAATAGATTGTGGAATGACCCAGTTCTTCCGGGTCGGCGGGGGAGGACGGGCCGGCGGACAGAAACGAGAGGTGGCGAAAGGCGACCAGAAAATGTTTCGCCTGTTGGGAAAACATCAGGGCATCTCTAAAAATTCGATCTTTTTGAGAAAAATGACGCGGGGAAAATTGTCACCTTGAGCTTGTCGAAAGGTGACCACCTGTTTCCCCGCTAAAAATACGGCTGAGATGCTTCGACAAGCTCAGCATGACATTTTGGGTGCTTTTTTTTCCTTGTTCAATACACAAATTTTTAGAGATGCCTGTTATTTTACGGCAACACTGATATCCTTGATCCCCGTGCCTTGCAGAATGCCCATGACCTTGATCACATTCCCGTAAGGCAGGGCTTTGTCCGCCTTGATGGTGGCGCTGGGTTGCTTTGTTTTCAAGGATCGTTTGAGTTTAAGTTCCAGCTGTTTCAACACCACTTCCTTGCCGTTCAGAAAAATGCGCTTGTCCGTGGTCATTTCAATGAGCAGTGGCTTGGCGACCTCTTCTTCCGTGGAGGACTTGGATGTCGGCAGGGCTATATCCATGCGCCGCGAAAAATCCACAAACGCCGTGGAGACCATGAAGAAGATCAGCAGGAGAAACACCACATCGATCATGGGTGTCATGTCCAGGCTGAAATCTTCCTCCTCCTCGTTACGGAACCGCATATCGGCCTCTTGGGGGAACAGGGGACAAGGTCAGGTGGCTTCGGATCGGGAGGGCACGCCCAACCGGTCGCGCCCGGCCTCCCGGGCAGGCTCGCGCCGCCTCTGCCGGAGGGCCTCGTAGGAAAGTTCTTCGACCAGTTGAAAAGAAATTTCCTCCATTTCAAAAACGTAGCGGTCGATCTTGCCCCGGAAATAATGGTACAAGGCCAGCGCCGGGATGCCCACCACCATCCCCGCCGCGGTGGTGATCAACGCTTCGGAAATGCCGCTGGCCACCAGGCCGGGGTTGCCCGTTCCGCTTTGGGAAATGACGTTGAACGCCTTGATCATGCCAAACACCGTGCCCAGCAGTCCCAGCATGGGGGTGATGTTGGCCACGGCGCCCAGGACGCGCAGATTCGAATTCAGCAAGGAGGCCTCGTGTTGCCCGGCGCCCTCGATCGCCCGCTCGATTTCATCCACCTTGCCGCCAAAACGCAACAGCCCCGCCTTGAGAATCCGGGACAAGGAATTGTCGTAGGATTTGCACAATTGCAGTCCCTTCTGGATGTCTTTCCAGTCCCAGTGGGCCTGCACGTTTTTCAAAAATTCCGAATTGATGATGTTTTTGCGTCTCAGGCTGTTGGCCCGTTCGATGGCGATTCCTCCCATCAAAATAGAGCAGAAAATGATGGGATACATCAAAACCCCGCCCTTTTCGACAATCGAAATCAACTGCCAGTCAGTCTCCGGCGGCGCCTGGGCAAACGCCACCACGGGCCATACCATGGCAATCAACAGGCCAATGCCAACCCGCCCCAGCCCTCGCGATAAAAATATCATCCCCGATTTTCCCGATGGATTACTGTTAAAAAACATAAACTTCTTATAGCATGAACAAAATCGTTATAGCAAGGCGCAATCGAGCCGCGCT
>JBHHYO010000022.1:0-34437 GCA_046757665.1 Nitrospinales bacterium | reverse complement strand
AAGCCGCGCCACACCTACCCCTCTTTGTCTTTCAACCCGCCGAATTAAATGGGCCTCCGCCGACGCATACCTGCACTTCGCGCTATATATAAGGGGCGAGCACCCGGCGGGCAACGCCCGCGGGAAGTGGGCTGAACTTTTGACCGCAATCAAACATCGAAAGGCGCAATTGGGTGTCATGGTTCGACTGGCTCACCATGACAGGGCGGGCACACGTCCGCGGGAAAATCTGGAACCGCAAAGGCGCAAAGAACGCAAAGAAAAAATCCCCCAAACCCCCTTTCCTTGAAGGAGGTTTTATCTGTGTCTATCTGTGTGCATCGGTGGTTAAACTTCTTTTGCTTTTCTCCGTGTCTCTGTGGCTCTGTGGTGATTTCGGTATGGTAAATTTTAATCTTCAAAACGCGGTCTTCGGGATGGTAAAATTGATCCTTGCAACTATTTTAAAATCATGCAGATAAAAGGAGAATTTCAATCTGCTTTCCGGGTCGTTTTGCCGCGAAATTCGTTGATTTTTTACCTGACGGGAGAACGGGAAAACGGGTTGCGGCGCAAGAGGTTGCGGGGTTTGCGGGCTGACGTTTCGACTATTTCGTTCCTCGTTTTTTAAAAAATTTTTTTTCGCGAAAATTTGCTCCGGTCAGGCCGGCCCAAGGCCGGGGTGGGATGGGCTAACCTGTATCCAGCGATCAATCAAGCTCAAGCGCAATCGAGCGGGTGGTGGATGCGGGCGATTCGGTCAGGTGGGGGATATTCTTGCGGGTTTTGGTATAAACCCTTAAAATGGGTCCTGTATGGACAATGTCTTGGTAAAAAAGCGGCTGAAACTCGCCGTCCTGCTCACTTCCCTGATCCTGGTCGCGGAAGTCGTCGGCGGCATACTCGCCAACAGCCTGGCGCTGTTGAGCGACGCGGCGCATATGTTCATGGACGGCTTCGCTCTCTGCCTGAGCTTGTTCGCCATCATCATTTCGGAGCGGCCCTCGACCCAGACCAAGACCTACGGCTACCATCGGATGGAAACGCTCGCCGCGTTCGTCAACGGAATTTTTCTCTTCCTGCTGGCCTGCTTCATCCTTCACGAATCCTACGAGCGGTTCGTGAACCCCCGCGAGGTGCAAAGCCTCATTGTGATGATTGTCGCGGCGGTCGGCCTGGCGGCCAACTTGATGGTCATTTATTTTTTGAAGGACACGCCCATCCGCCGGGACCTCAATCTCAAGAGCGCCTTTTACCATGTGCTGGGAGATTCCCTGGCATCGGTCGGCGTCATTGTCGGCGGGGTCGTCATGTATTACACCGGCTGGTACGCGCTCGACTCCCTGCTGAGCGCCGGCATCGGGTGCCTCCTGCTCTGGGGAACGCGGGGGCTCATCCTCGACTCCATTCACATTCTTCTGGAGGGCGTGCCCAAGGGCGTTTCCCTCGCGGCGGTGGAACAGCGGTTGGCATCAATCCCCGCCATCAAGGATGTTCATGAATTGCACATCTGGTGCCTGTGCTCCAACATTTACGCTTTCAGCGCCCACGTTCTGATCAAGGACCAAATGGTGGAGCAGGTTGAATCCATCATGAAAGAGATCAAGACGGTGCTGAAGGAAAAATTCAATATCTCCCATGCGACGATTCAATTCGAGTGCAACTCCTGCCGCGAATCCCCGGTGGTGTGCGAGATGAAACACGAGGCGCATTGACTCATGGAAATCATTTTTCTCGGAACGGGGGCTTCTCCGGGAGTCCCCATGCTGGGTTGCGACTGCGCCGTCTGCCGGTCGGACGACCCGAAGAACAAGCGCCTGCGGGCGTCCATCCTGGTGCGCAACGACGGGTTCAATCTGCTCGTGGACACCTCGACGGACCTGCGCGGGCAATGCCTGGCCAACGGCATCACCGGTATCGACGCGGTTTTATATACGCATCACCATGCCGACCACATACTGGGACTGGAGGAACTGCGGTCATTCAACTTTTTCAAAAAAACCGCCATTCCCTGTTACGGCAAGGCGCAAACGTTTTCCCACATCAAGGAAACCTTTCACTACATATTCAACGGCAACACCTCCTACGCGGGCACGCTGTCGCGGGTGACGCTTCATCCCATCGAGAGCGAACCTTTTTCGCTTGGCGGCATGGAGGTGACGCCGGTGGAGGTCATTCACGGAGATATGCCCATTCTGGCTTACCGGTTCGGCCACTTCGCGTACGTCACCGATTGCAGTGAAATTCCGCCGGCAAGCGAGGAAAAATTGCAAGGGCTGGACCTGCTGATTTTGAACGCGCTGAGACACGACCCGCACCCCAGCCATTTCCATTTGCAGGCGTCCCTCGATGCGGTCAAGACGCTACGGCCCAGGCGGACCCTGCTGACGCACATGACGCATCAAATCGATCATCGGGAAACCGGCAGGGAATTGCCGGAAAATGTGCAACCGGCCTACGATGGAATGGTGGTGGAGGTTTGAGGCGGATCAGTCGAGGTCAAAATCCCGCAACGGTTTGGTGTCGGTTTTGTCGACGTGTTTGCGCGCTTCGTTGAATTTCTCGTCCAGAATGCGTTTGCGGTCTTTCACGATGTCGCTCTGTTTTTTGAAGAGGCTGGCCTGTTCCCTGCGCTGGGCGTCCAGGTCTTTCACCATGTCGGACATGGAGCCGAAGGTTTTCGGCTTTTTCTCCTGCCAGAGCACCTCGCCGGTTTTGATGTCAACCAGGAGTTTGGTTTCGCAACAGGGACAAACGATCTCATGTTTTCCGGAAGTCATGCGCGCATCGTCCTGATCCATTAACGATAAAATCGGGCGTACTTATTATAGCAAAAACCCGGTCGTAAAATCACCCCGGCGAAGCAACGCGCCGTTTTCCTGTATCCCGCCGGGAAAACATTGGGTATTCCCCCATTCGCCGGCAAGGAGTGGTAAGATACTCGACCGGGAAACAACACGGGAAGCATGAAACAGGCCGCGGAGACAATCCGCGACGAGCCGCCTTCTTCAATCGCCTGTTTCCGCTTCCCCGACAATCCTCCAAACAAGAAAGGGAGAGTTTGACTGATGAACGGTTTCAACACAATGATCGTAATTTTCCTGTCCGTGTTTCTGCTGTCCGCCGCAAACGCCCGTGATAAGGAACAAAGACCTCTTAAAATAATGTCGTCATCCGAATGGGCCGGCCTGTCGGAAAAGGAGCAGGGTTTGCTCATCATGGGTGTTTTGGAAGGCTGGAGTTTCGATTTGTTCAATCAAAATCATCCTCGCCTGAAACTTCTCGTGGAGTGCGTGGAGCAGGAGGGCATAGGGAAATTCATCAACGAGGTCAATGAACTTTTGGTTTCGGAGCCCGAGGAGGGCAAATTTCCCGCTCCCTGGTGGGTTTCAAAAAGTTTGCGGAGCGTCTGTCTGAAATATCAGAAAGAATAAAAGCCGGGCTATGCCTTAAACGACCTTAACCATGAGCGCCAAAGGATTTTTTATTACCGGCACGGATACCGGCGTCGGCAAAACCGTCGTCACCGCCTGCCTGGCATCTTTGTTCCGCAAACACCATGTGAACGCGGGGGTCATGAAGCCCGTTGAAACGGGCGTAACCTCCGGCGGTGGTAAAATTTCCGACGCCGAGTTTTTGTTGCGCGCCTCCGGCGTCCGGGACACGTTGCCGGAGGTTTCCCCCTGCCGGTTGACAACACCGGCCTCGCCTTACCAGGCGGCCCGGTTGGAAAACCGGAGCGTGGACACCGCCGAGATCACCGGCGCTTTTTACCGGCTGGCGCAACGGCACGACCTCATGCTGGTGGAAGGCATCGGCGGCCTGCTGACCCCCATCACCCGGACGTTCCGGGTCATCGACCTGGTGGCGGAGTGGTCCCTGCCGCTCATCGTCGTCAGCCGCCTGACACTCGGAACGATCAATCACACCCTGCTGACGATCGGCGCGGCGGAAAGCCTGGGCATCAAACTGGCGGGGGTCATTTTCAATCATCCCGATGACGGAGCAACAAGCGCCATCGAAAAAACCGCGCCCGCCGCCGTCCGGGAACTGTCCGGCGTCCGGGTCCTCGGCGAACTTCCGTTTATCCGGGACGTATCAAGTTTTCCCGCGAAGCTTTTGGCCGGGATTGAAGAGAGTATCGATTTCGATTTTCTGCGAACCCTGTAACCGCAAGCGGAGCGATCAAACAAAATTCATTTCTTACTTTTTTCTTGTTGCGGGAGGATCGGGGACGAACTGGTAGCCCTTTTCCCGTACGGTGAGGATGTGCCTGGGTTTTTGCGGATTTTTTTCAAAATATTTTCGTAGCCGCACGATAAAGTTGTCCAGCGTCCGGGTTTCCGTTTCCGGGCTGTACCCCCAGACTTTTTCCAACAGTTCCTCGCGGGTCACCACACCGCCTTTTTTGGAAACCAGGAGTTTCATCACCTGGGCCTCCCGGACGGTGAGAAAAAATTCTCCCGCGCATCCCTTGGCTTTACCGGTGGCAAAATCGATCCACATACCGGAAAAGTGGAACACCTCCTGGTCGTGAATCGATTCCTTGTACCACTCGCCGCGGCGCAGGATTCCCTTGACCCGGAGCAGTAATTCCGGAAGGTGGAACGGTTTGGTGAGGTAGTCGTCGGCTCCGGCTTGCAACCCGAGGGCGCGGTCTTCGTCGTTGGACTTGGCAGTCAGCATCAAGATGGGGAAGCGAATGTTGGTCTCCCTGATTTTTTTGGTGACCTCAATCCCCCCCAATTCCGGCAACATCAGGTCCAGGATAAGCATATCGAAATCCTGCGTGCCCAGCGTTTCCAGGGCGGCGATTCCATTTTCGACCAGGACCACCTTGTATCCCTCTTTCTCCAGGTTGAACTTGAGCCCCTTGGCCAAATGTTTCTCGTCCTCGACCAGCAATATTTTTTTTGTTTCCGTCATAGTTCGTCGAATGCAGGTTTCAAGCGCCCTTGGGAACAAACCGCAACGGCAGGCAAACGGTGAACTTTGCCCCTTTGCCCCGGCCGGCGCTTTCCGCTTTAAGTTTTCCCTTATGATTTTTAACCGATTCCCTGGCGATAAACAAGCCCAGCCCCGCGCCTTCGATATTCCGGGTTGCGCGATTCTGGACGCGGTAAAATTTTCTGAAAATTTTCTTGATATCCTTTTTTTCAAGGCCGAGGCCGGAATCGATGAATTCAATTTCACAATAATTCCCGTTGTTCTTCATACGCAGGGTGAAATCGGCTCCCGGCGGGGAGTAGCGCAGGGCATTGCCGATGAGATTGTTGAAAACCATTTGCAACGCCCGCTTGTCGACATTCAGGGTCGGCGAATCGACGATATCGATTTTTACCTTGCACTCTTTTTCCTCGAAGCGGCGCTTGTGATTTTCCATCACCTCCAAAACAAACGGCCCCATCTCTACGGGCAAAAATTTCAGTTCAATACTTTTAGGATCGGACTTGCCGGCTTCGAGAATATTATCGATCAACCCGGAGAGCCGTTCCGTATCGGTCAACATGATTCCCACAAAATCCCTGGCCTCCTCGGGCGACACGTCATGATATTTCAAAGTTTCCAGATAAAGCTGGATGGACGCCAGAGGCGACTTCAATTCATGAGAAACGCTGGAAACAAAATTGCTGTGCATACGGTTCAACCTGGCCTGCTTGTTCCAAAACACAAAAATCAAATAGACCCCACCCAGGATGACCAGCATCAAAAAACTGCCTTCCAGCAAAACCACCCAGTTAAAATCCGTGTTGAACAGTTCCGGCCGCAACCTCTGGGCAAACTCCGAGAACTTTTGATTGTTTTCAAAATACCAGTTGATCCAGATTCCCATGAGAACGATCCAGGCAACCTGGACACCGATAAAAACAAAAATCGGGTGAAATAATGAGCGTAATCTCCGCATGTCTTCAAAACACCTTTTCAGGTTTGGTGGGTTTTCCGCGGCTCCCGTGGAAACCGGGGCAAGCCATAAATTACATAACTTTTACAATTGGATTCCGAATTTAAAGTTAAAGTAAAGAGAATTTAGAACCATGGTCAACGACCTTCACAACAAGAGGATTATATGAGTAAAGCTCCTGAACTTTCAATTCCCGCTCGACTTCCCCTGAACAAGGGAACAATCGCGTTTTTCATTTTCCTGCACGCCGGAGCTTTACTCGCTCTGTTTCCCTTCGCCTTTTCATGGGGAGCGGTAGCGCTTTTCTTTTTTCTGCATTGGCTGACGGCCTCGGTCGGAATTTGTTTTGCCTTTCATCGATACCTCACCCATCGCAGTTTCGAGCTTCCGCGGTGGCTGGCCTATTTCACGGTTTTTTGCGGCACCCTGGCATGTGAAAACGGTCCCATCAAATGGGTTGGCCAACACCGAATGCACCACGGCGGGTCCGATACCGAAAAAGATCCCCACAGCGCCCGCAAGGGGTTCTGGTGGGCACACCTTGGCTGGATGCTTCATGTCCATCCCCAATTCGACGACAAGGCGCATATCGATAATTTCTCCAAGGACCTGACTACGGACCCATTTTACCAGTTTTTGGACAAACATTTTATTGCCATCCAGGTTGTTTTTGGTCTGTTCCTTCTTGCCTTGGGCGGAGTGCCGTTCGTCGTCTGGGGCGTTTTTCTCCGGCTCGTCATGGTCTACCATACCACGTGGTTCGTCAACAGCGCGGCGCATTGGTTCGGTTACAAAAATTTCCAGATTTCCGAGGTGGACAAATCCACCAACTGCTGGTGGGTGGGTCTGATCGCCTACGGCGAAGGCTGGCACAACAACCACCATGCTTTTCCCAAATCCGCGCGCCACGGACTGCGCCCCTGGGAAATCGACTTGACGTGGATGCTCATTTGCACGTTCAAAAAGCTGGGCCTGTTGAAAAATATTCGCGTGGCCCAGTTGCTGTCGAAGGCCGCCGATAGCACGGAAGCCAATCCCTCCACCGCCTTTGAGGGGCGTATCATCAAGGAAGCCGCCTGAACCCCCGGAAAATATTTTCCAACACCTCCTCCGCCGGAAGCAGGCGAAGTGTCCGTAAGTCGCACGTCCGTTCCATCGCCTATTTTTCCGCGAATGAAACCTCCACGTGGTAGCCGGCGTATTTTCGCAGGTTGATCACACGGTTCTCAAATATCAGATACTGGCCCTTGATGGCCGTCAGCCGGTCGGTAAATTCCGCGTCCTTGTCCAGGTTGTGGGCGATGACTTTTTCCGGCAGGGACAGGATGGGATAAGCGAGGGTTTGCGCTTTTTCGTGTTTCAGGGCGTAACACATCAGGTCGAGGGGAAACCACGCAAACGCTTTGTCCCGCATGGCGGCCAGGTCGGCGTCGTCGATCCGCCCGGCGAGCATTCTTCGCCAATTGGTTTTGTCCGCCATATGCGCCGCCAGGGCCAACTCAATTTCCCCGGCGGATTTTCTTTGCGGCGTACGGGCGATAACGAGTCCCCGCACCGCTCCCTGATCGATCCAGCGCGCCGGGATGTTCCAATGGCGGGTCACGCCCACCTTCACCCCGGAGGTGAGAGACAGATAGACGAAATGATCAATGTCGCAATGAGTCCGGAAAAACTCCCGGTCCCGCTCATTGCCGTGTTCGTGTTCGCAACGTTCCGGCCGCACCCCGCAAATCGAGTTTTCCGGAAGGTCGCGGAAACACGGATAGCAATATCCCTGGTTGTAGGTCTTTTTAATTTTGCGGCCACATTCGATACACGTAATCGTTCCCAGAAACTTCAGGGTCACGACATGGCCCACCCGCGGCGTGATGGGAATGGACTCGGCGCCCAATTTCAAAAAATACGCGATGGGGTCGCGAGCCTCATGAGCCATTTTCAGAAGCTGACCTGAAACCGTCATAAGTTCAAACAAAACTCCGCTTGCTTGCGGTTAGCCCATGAACTGAAGCCACTCTTCCAGACGCCGGACTTGCAGGAACGAGTTGGTTTGCCGCACCTCACCCATCGGGGCGGATGGTTTTTCGCCGTAATTATGGCCGGGAAACAAAACGACCTCGTCCTGAATTTTCGCAAGGCGGCGGGTTAACGTATGAAACAGTTCCTCACTGTCGCCGCCGGGCAGGTCCACTCTGCCGCATCCCTGGAGGAACAGGGTATCCCCGGCGACGAGGCAATCCCGCACCCGGAAACATTGCGAGCCGGGAGTGTGGCCGGGGGTATGCAGGCACGTCACTTCCACGGCACCGACTTGTACCTTGTCCTCGCTGTCCAGACGCTTGATGTCCGATTCGGATATGCCGGTCACCTGGCGCAGGCCGTCGGCCTCGTGTTTGTTGACGTAAACGGGAACCGGATGTTTCTCCATCAGCGCGGAAAGCCCGTCGATCATCATGCCGAAGATACTGCCGCCGACATGATCGGGATGATAATGGGTCACCAGGGCGCCCGTCAGCTTCATGCCATCTTCCTCAACGACGCGCAGGATACCGTCGATATCCCAGGCAGGATCGACCACCAGGCACTCGCGGGTCACGCGGTCGCCAAGCAGATAAATGAAATTGGCCATTTGCCGGGCAGACACGTCATCCTGCGCCACATGGGCACCGGCAAGCAGTTGCTTGAAATAAAACTGGTTTTCTCCTTCGGACAAAACGCCTCCTCGCTCAACTCAGTGTGGAAGAATTACTCGGATAAAATTCCGTTCAACAAAACAGCCAGGCGAATCCCCGCCCGGCACAACTGGCGCTCGACGATTTTTCGGCCCGACCGAATATATCGCGGCGTTAATTCACGATCCTTGGAAAACTCAACCGGATAAGCGTATTGCAGAGCCAGCGCCCTCGACTCGTTGGTCCAGGCATCCACGGGAAGGCGCGCCAGCGAAAACCGGTCGCCGGATGTCACGGTGCACGACAATCGTCGGGCATATTGTGCCAGGTTTGTCTCCTTTGCCGGAATCAATCCATAATCCCACAAAGCATGTAGATTGGTCGGTTCGCCATGAACGCGAACCATGATCTCGTTGCCCCCCCTATCGTCCCGATTGCCCAGATGCAGGGGCTGGTGGATGTCGGCAACAAAGTGAACCAAATAGGCCAGCGCTTCCCGCCTTATTTTTGTGGAATGATTTTTCTCCCGCAGGATTTTTACGAAGTCCTTGATTTTTTCCGTCACGCATTGCCGGTCGGGGCAGTCGCGTTTCTGACGGTAAATTCTTTTTCCCCTTTCGATATTAGTGTAATGCCAGGGTCTTTGCGAACGATGTTTTTTAACCTTGTCAGCCCAAGGGGCTATGTCCGCCAAGAGGTTTATGTTAAAATTATTTGCTAATTTTCTGCTAATTGTAGTAGAAATATGTGCCTGGGCGATGATCCCGACGATCCGATGGCCGTCTTTCCCCCAGGCAAGCGTCTTGGGCGCGAATCCCGGAAACACAACCAGCCCCGCAACCAAGACTCCGATCAACCACTCTTTGCCGGAAACCGGCAACGTCATGAAAACCTTCATTGATCGATCATTCATTCTAGCCCAAGTTTAAACCATTCGTCGTTCACGTTGGGAAATAATGTCCATTGAAATTTTTAGCACCGTTTCTTTATACTCTGAGATTCTGGATCATCATCACCCTGCTTTCCATCGTCTTCGGCACCTTGTCCGTTTTGGCGGGATGCGTGGACACCAGCGGCAACACCTCGCACCATATCGCCAGCCTCTGGGCGCGCCTGATCTGCCGGCTGAACGGAATTCGCGTGGAGATCATCGGCCTGGAAAATGTTTGTTTCGATCATGCCCAGGTGTTTGTCGCCAATCATCAAAGTTATTTCGACATTTTTGCGCTCACCGGTTATCTGCCGGCGCAAATCCGGTGGATGGCGAAATCCAGTTTGTTCTGGATCCCCTTTGTCGGCTGGGCCATGTACGCGGAAGGCAGTATTGCCGTCAACCGGCAAGACCGGAAAAATGCCTACAAGTCTTTTCTGGCTTGCGTGGAAAAAATCCGGGCCGGATACTCCGTCGTCATTTTTCCCGAAGGCACCCGGTCGGTGGACGGAACCCTGGGTGCGTTTAAAAAAGGCGGCCAGTTGCTGGCGGCGCGGGCACAAGCGCCGATGGTTCCCGTAACCATCATCGGCAGTGGCCGCATCATCAAAAAGAACAGCATCGTGTTGCGCCCCGGCCCGGTGAGGGTCATCATTTCCCCTCCCCTTGCCGTAGAGGAACTATCCTCCAAAAAACAGGAACAGGTTTTGGAGGATATCCGCGACATCATTCAAAAAAACCTCGAGGAGAACACGCTTTGACAAGCAAAAAACACATGCCATCAAACTCAACCCCGCCTGCGGGGGGATTGACAAGCTATAAGCGCCTTGCCGCGGCACTGATTCTCTGTTTCCCGATCCTTGCCCTGATCCCCGAATGGCTTCCCGCGGATATCGAGCCTGGCCATCCGAATCAAAAAGCCGTCGCCATGCCGCCCGAGGCTGTGCAAAGCCCACCCGCCCCGGCCATCGCGCCCAACCCGGACCAGCCGGCGCCAAGCGGTATCGAACGCCGTGCCACGGACTTTGAAAAACCTTTCCGGACCGTAGAAGGAAACGTCGCCAAAAACCACACCTTCTCCGGGATGCTGACACGGGTGGGACTGCAACTCAAAACGGCAAACGAAATCGTTGCCGCCGCCCGGCCATTGTTCAACCTCAACCGCTTAAAACCCGGAGCCGCTTACACATTGGGACTGAACGCCGCCAATGAAATGATTTTTTTCGATTACAAAATAAATGCAGACCAATACCTGCGCGTGACCCGCCGGGGCGACACGTTCACGCCCGAACTACGGGAAATCGAGTACCGCATCGAAACGGCGTTGGTTCAGGGAACGGTTCACAACAACCTCGTCACGGCCATGCAAAAAGCCGGAGGCACTTCCCGAATGGCCATGGAGCTGGCCGAAATATTTTCCTGGGATATTGATTTTTTCAAGGACCTGCGCAAGGGCGACCGATTCAAAATCATCGTAGAGAAAAAATACCTCGACGGTCAGTTCGCCGCGTTCGGGAAAATCCTGGCCGTTGCGTTCACCAACCGCAAAAGGGTTTTCGACGCCATTTACTTCGAGACCCCCGACGGAGAGGGGAACTACTACACGGCGGCGGGAGAATCGTTGAGGAAGTCGTTTCTCAAGTCGCCGCTGAAGTTTTCACGTATTTCTTCCCGATACAGCCGGCGGCGGTTTCATCCTGTTTACAAAACGTATCTTCCCCATTGGGGCGTGGATTACGCCGCTCCCGTCGGCACACCGGTGCGCGCGGTCGGCGACGGCGTCGTGGCCGCCGCCAGGCACAGCGCCCGGGCAGGCAATTATATTGCCCTGCGGCACAACTCCATTTACCGGACGAGCTATTCTCACTTGTCCCGGTTCGCCAAGGGAATCGCGCCGGGAACGCGGGTCCGCCAGGGACAGGTTATCGGCTACGTCGGCGCCACGGGCGCCGCCACCGGCCCGCACCTGTGCTTTCAGTTGAAAAAATACGGCAGGCCGGTCAACCCGCTGACGTTTAAATCGCCCGGCGGACCGCCAATCGCAAAGGACCTTCGCCGGGCGTTTCTTCAAATTTCACGAAAAGGAATTTTGGCGCTGGAGGGAAACGGAGCCACGGATATCTAAAAGCCCCGGTTGCGTTATTTTTTTTCTTTTTGGATAAAGTCCCAGACTTCCCTGGGATGTTCGCGCAGGTCCTCAATATTCGTCCACACCCCACGAACCATGCCGGTCTTGTCGATGACGAAGGTGGTGCGCTCGACATACTTCACCATCTGCCCCAGATCATCTTCTTCCCGAACGACGCCGTATAAATCGGTGACTTTTTTATACTCGTCGGCAAGCAAGGTGAATCCCAGCTGGTAAACTTCGATAAACTGCTGATGGGAGTTGACGCCGTTCCAGGAACAACCCAGCAGTTCGACTTCGCGGGTTCTGAGTTTGCGATTCCATTCGTTGAAGGTCACCATCAAGCGGGTGTCTTCCGGGCTACTGTCCTGGCGGTAAAAGCTGAGGACCACCCATTTTTTGTCTTGGAATTCCTTGAGGCCGACGATCACCTTTTCCTCGGCGGAGGGGCTGGTGGCCCCGGCCTTGTAACCGTAAACGGCGGGCAACTCAAAATGGGGAGCCCGGTCCCCTACCTCCAGCAACTCAGACATAATATCCTCGACGCGGCGAACCGATTATTTATCGCCAAATGCGGTTTTCAATAAAGGCTCTACTTCGCCCTTGGCTTCCATCTCGTCGAGGATATCGGTGTCGCCGTAGAATTTCCCGTCAATAAAAACTTTGGGCAACGTAGGCCAGTTGGTCATTTTGCTCAGGACCTCGCGTTTTTCCATGGCCTCCAGCACGTCGATCACTTCAAACGGGTAGCCGTATTTTTCAAAAAACACAATCGTTTCCTGGGTGAAACCGCACTTCGGCATGGTCTTGGTTCCCTTGCCGTAAATCAACACTTTATGTTGACTGATTTCCTGTTTGATTTCGTCTTCAATCGCGGACATATCGGTCATTCCCTCCAAAAAAAACAATGAACAATCTATATTAACTCCAAAATCCCGGATCTTTTAAAATTTGTTTCCGGAACATCAAGCCATGTGTGGAACATCGGTTTTTATTTCGGCGGCATGGACCCTTCCATCCTGCATGGCGGCGGCAATGGACTCCTGCACCAGCCGATGGCGGTCCATCAAGTTCAGGTCCGCGAATTTCGCGGAGACCACGTGGATGATAAAATGATCGCTCATCCCGGTTTTATCCAACACGTTGACCTCCGCGTCCGGGATGGTTTGTTTGACAAGGTTGATCAAATCCGGAATGCTAATCATCGGGCCGCTACTCCATTTCAGGTTAATTGAATCCCTTATTAGATTCAAATTCAAAGCGAAAGTTTTTATTTTTTTGCACCGCCTGCTTTTTAAAATTACCAAGAGAACGGCAAGCAAGCAACATTATTCCGCGGGAACGCTGAAAAAGACCTTTCTCGTGTCAGCCCTTTGTATTTATTTTACGCCAATCCCGAAATGGATTTGACGGTTTCGGTGGTTTTTTAATATAATAAAAGAACCCGTTGGAAGAAAAAATTATCTAAATCAATGAGCTTTACACGCTGAATCCATATTGGGAGGTCAACAATGGCAGTCGCGTCCGATTTCGTAAAAATCACCCCAAAGGCCTATGGGGAAGTCAAAAAGTTGATCAACGGCGAGGGCAAGCCCGGCATCGGTCTGCGTCTGGGCGTGAAGGGGGGCGGTTGCTCGGGGCTTTCCTATGATTTGCAATTTACGCCCGAGGAGCCGGGAGATACCATTATCGACCTTGAGGATTTCAAGGTCTTTATCGACGTGAAAAGCACGATTTACCTGAAAGGAATGGCCCTGGATTTCGAGGGTGGACTGCAGGGGAAGGGGTTCGTGTTTAAAAATCCCAACGCCTCGTCAACCTGCGGCTGTGGAGAATCCTTTTCGATCGCCTGACCCACCCAAAACACACTGCATGACCCCCGGCCCTCCGGAGAACCTCTTCATCCACGCGCATCCCGTTTTTTGAAGATGCGCTTTTTTGTTTGCTTATGGACCCAAAAATTCTTGATGACTACCGGCGGGTGCGTGAAGACCGCGGCCTGTTTTTCCTCGATGACTGGGCTCTCATATCCGGCGAGGGCGCGGACCTCCTCGACTACCTGCAAACGCAAACCACCAACGATGTGACGCAACTGGCCCCCGGCACGGGGCAAAACAGCGCCATTGTGGACCGCATGGGCAAGCTGGTCGCCTCGTTTTCCATTCACCGGGACACGCCCGGCTCGGTCCTTTTCCTGATCGAAAAAATCCAGCAGAAAACCTTCCTGAGCCATTTGCAAGGCTACGTGTTTCGGGAAGATGTCCGGCTGTCCTCGAAGCCGCAAGTCCTGCTCCTGGCGATTCAGGGCCCAAAAAGCATTCTGCTCCCGCAAACCATCTCCGGAGACGCAATCCTGGCCCCCAAGCCGAACGATATTGCCTGCCGGCGCTGGGAAGGAGAGGAAATCACGATCATCAACAAAAGTCTCACCGGTGAGGACGGGTTTGTCATCGCGTTGCCCGCGGCGGCGAAAGAAAAAATCATCTCCCTGATTGCCAAAGCCGACCCATCCCTCTGTTCAACGGCGATCAGTCCGGAGGCGCGGGAAACTCTCCGCCTGGAAGCCGGCTTGCCGTTGTTCGGCAAGGACATGGACAACAGCCGCATCCTGCCCGAAACGGGTCTCGAGCACAGCTCGGTCAGTTACAACAAAGGGTGTTATATCGGACAGGAGGTCATTGCCAGGGTCAAGACTTACGGGTCCCCGGCGCACGCCCTGACAGGGCTTGTTCTGGAAGGCAACCAGGAACCGGACTACGACGCGGCCATTCACCTGGACACCAAAAAAATCGGGGTCATAAAAAGCTCCGGGTTTTCCCCCGCATTGGGGAAAGTCATCGCTCTGGCATACATGCGAAAAGAGTATCGGGTTCCCGGCCTCGAACTGAATGTCACCATCGGTGATTCCGCCTTTCAAGCTCGCACCGCCTTGCTACCCTTTTATCAAACTCAATCCCGAACGGACCGCGCCAAACAGCTACACACAAAAGCCATGAAACTGTACAAAAGCGAGGACGATCTGGAAAAACCCATTGGCCTGCTCCGCGAAGCGATTGGCCTGGACCCCAAATCCGCCCAGGCTTATGAGGCGCTGGGCGTCCTGCTGTCCAAGCAGGACAAGCTGGACGAGGCCATCGCCATTATGAAACGACTGGTGGAAATTGATCCTGCCGAGGTCATGGCTCACTCCAACCTTTCCATTTACTACATGAAGCAGGGCCGCATCGAGGATGCGGAAAATGAAAAAGCCGAGGCCACGGCCCTCCAGTTTGAGCAATTAATCGAGCAGGGAAAAACCAAAAAGGCCAAGGAAAAAGCCGAGCAACAGCGCCGGGAAGAACAGGAAAGCAAAATCGCCATGTTCAAAAAAGTCCTGGAGATCGACGCCGCCGACCAGGTGGCCAATTTCGGCATCGGCTCCATTTACATGGATACCGGAAGGTATGAGGAAGCCCTGGTGCATCTCAAAACCCTGGTGGAGCATTTCCCGGACTACTCCGCCGCTTACCTGCTGTTGGGGAAAAACCTGGAAAAACTTTCGCGGGAAAAGGAAGCCTTGCAGTGGTATGAAAAAGGCATCGCCGCCGCATCCCAAAAAGGCGACTTGATGCCCCTGAAAGAAATGCAAAGCCGACAGAATCAGCTATTGCACTCCTCCCGGTCCTGAAATTTCACAAGTTCCAGCAAATTAAAGGCGGGACTGAGCACCCCCTTGTTGATGACCTTTTGGGTTACGGAAATTCCGTGGTCCATCAGGAACCAAAATTTCAGGAGAATTTTCTCCTGAGGGGTGGTGTGCGAATCCTCCCAGGTGGTCACCGACTTGTGGTTAGCCGCTTCCTGGAAAAATTCAGCGGGAATGGTCAACCGCCGGTTTTTCAGGAACGCCTCGTAACCTTGCAGAAGCAACGGCCGGAAATCCTGGCGGCTGATCTTGATGAGTTCGGAAACGCTGGGCGTCCGGTCGGCGTGGTGCTCGAAGAACTTCAGCTTGTAATATTGGTGAATGGTTTCCAGACGAAAATAACAATGCAGGGACACCACGTCCTCGCCATAGGTTTTGATCAGGTACCGGCGGATTAAAGGTTTCCCGGCCTGCAAAAGGAGCTTGTTGAGCCGGCCCCGGTCAAACAGGTGGATTTGAACGGTGCTCAAATGTTTGCAACACTGGGCCTCAATATCCCGGCGCAGTTTGGAGGATTGGGGCTGGACCCGGTACCAGAAGATTTCGTCGCGGGCCACCTTGATGGAGAGTTCAAACGAATCGGAAATCTGGTGGCTGTTCGCCCGTTTGGAGTGGCGGGCAATGTGATAGGCGTTGTCTCTGGAAAACCCCAGGGACATCAACTTTTCGTGAAACTCCTTTCGGCTCCCTATCAATCCCCCCGCTCTTTCCTTGATGTGATCCTTGCCTTTGTTGATCCCCCTAAGGGCCAGGCTCACGTCCCGCGGCACCAGGGGCAGTTCCAGGCTTTTGGCGTATTCAAAGATTTCTTCCAGGGTTTTGTAATTCAATTTGTCGCTGTACAGAAACTTCTGGATGTTTTGCTCGGAGAATCCGCAGGTCTCGAAGATTTTAATCTTTTTAAATTTCACCTCTTCCCAGTATTTCCGCGTCCCTTCCCGTTTGTGAAACTGCGCCTCTATTTCCGACCGCGCCTTGAAAAAATAACTTCGCAACAGGAACCATTTGGCTTTGATGGTCGATTCAATGATCCAGCGGTACTTGGGAGTCAAAACCGTCAGTTTGGGGTCATCCAGCAAGCCGATCTCGCCCGTTTCCAGAATATGCTCCAGCAGTTCCAGGTGACGCTCAAGCAAAATGGGGTTGATCAATTCTATAAATTTTCTATAAATGGTTTTCCAGCGAAAAACGTCAAAACTGCCGGGCAGATCGGAGGCGGCATTCGTCGCGCCTTTTTTCAATTCCCGCCGGATATATCTGATTCCCTTGTTCTCAATGTCCTGAAACATCCGGTCCCGAGCCACGACATCGCGGATTTTAAACTGCTTCAGCAGGCTGATGACTTCCGGAACTTTTTCGGGAAGGACCTGGTCGAAATCCGCGTAAGTGCTATGGGAGGAAAAATAAAGGTCGGCAAGCAACTTCGTAACGTTTTCCAGAGATCGAACTTTACGTTTGGCGAGGGCGCTATATTCCGCAAAATTCAAACTTTTGGTTCCGGCCTGGCAAGAGCGGATATCATTTAAATACCTTCTGGCCAGACTCGAATCCTCGCCCTCGGCATAAGGGTCGTTGATGACGCTTAAGAACATAAACTCGGCTCGTTGCAACTCTCGTTGCGCCAATAATTGCAAGCCCTGCGTCAAGGGATCGAAAATGAACATAGTGGTTGGGAATTATGTGCTGAAAAGGAGCTTGTCCTTTTTCATGGGTATCATGTCAAATTCCGGAAGCGACGGCATGGAGCATTGTAACTTTCGGAAAACAAACCTACTGCAATGTTTTTAAGATGCAGGTTTTGTGAGTTCGGATTTAAATTAATGGGTGGAGAGGAGTTAACGAGGTACGAGGCCTGCTTGTCCCGGTCTGAAAAAGGCAAAAAAAACCCAAGGGGGCGGCAAACCCGCCTTTCCCTTGGGTTTTTCTGTTTGCAACAAAATACGGAAAGCGATCAGTACCTCAACTCATGCCATTGAGTAACCGCTTTCTGACCGTTTCTTTCCTTGTTGTGGCCGTTCCAAATGGCGATAGCCATCGGGGATTTGCCAGCGGTGAACTGGGTATCGTTGCTGTCGGCGGTGGTCAAAGACCTTTTGATCACAACGGTCCAGCGGTTGTTATCCCAGTTTCCCTTGCCTTCAACGTCCTGATGCGCCTGGGTGGTCAGCGTGCTGAACCCTTCCGCGTTCAGGTCTTCCACCGGGGAATGCCTCAGGCTGGCGTCTGCAAGGATGTTGCCCGTGGCGCGGGCGGGGTTGAAGACACCCTCATTTTTTCCCATGCCATAGTCAACGATGGTGGTGCGCTTGGAAACGGGAGAACCTAACTTTCCATCCGGCTCATACATATAATAACTTCCGGAGCCCATGGCCATGTATTTGTAAACGTCCTCCATATCCTGCATACCACCGTTTCCGGCAACGCCGGCGACTTCTTTGTTCCAAGTGGCTTTCCACTGCCAAATGTTGACCCGTTCGCCATCGCCGCCCATGGTAAATGGGGGCTCTTCGCCGGACTGATTAACCGGGAACATGATGGCGGCCTGGTCCTTGTACTGTTGCGACTGAATCATAATGTCGTTGCGGGTCGGATCGATCCATTCCAGGCGGACGGCGATTTCCTTCCCATTGGTCGCGGCCTTGACGTTCACCCACTTGGTGGATGGATTCGGCCACATGGGATTGGTGATCATCTGCGGTTCCATGTCGATGACCACATGTTTTCCCTTGGTCGGTCCATAATTGGACCAGAAGGGATCACCCGGATTAAGGGGGATCTCGCCGCTTACCTTCAGCGCCTGAATGACGGTCGCATTCGCCGACACTGCCAGACCCAGCACAAAAGCAAGCATGATCGCAAAAACCAATGTTTTTTTCATCTTCACCGTTTTTCTCCTCATAAGCAAAGCGTTAGATAGGTAAACCGTATCCTATTTAACGGGCTCGCATTCAGCGGGAGCGTTGGCTATCAGATCGTTCTCCATGCTGTAAGACAAGGATCGATATTCGGGCTCCTCGACCTTAATGGGCTTGACGTCCAGCAAGGTGGTTTCATTTTTAATGAAAATTGCGAGGAGGTCCGCAAGGTCTTTGTACAAACCGCCCTCGGCTTTGCGCGCGGCGAAAAGCGTAAACAGCGGCGTCCACCTTCCCAAGTGGTTGCGGACGAACTTTTTCTGCCCGGATCGCAGAATGGCGATGTGGCGCTCGTCATGACCGTTCTCAATCGCATAGGCTTCGCGATTGCAAACGAAAGACATGAACTGCAACTCGATGGATAAATGGTCGATACGGTCTCGTGCAACCCCCTTGTCCGGAGGCTGGAACCCGAAGGTATCGTAAAACCCTCCAACCTGGATCAACACGTCAGTCTGCGACTGCACCCCGCCCTCGGTTCCATACTGCATTTCGTAAGGCGGGCATTCCTGGGAAACGGCATGTCCGAAAACCCGGATAAATTCCCCCTGAACCTGCTTCATTGCCATTTTCGGCAGATAAGCGGCGAAGCCGTCGACTATTTTTTTCGCGGCGATCCAGTCGTTTTCATCGACCAGGCTCACATCCATCGGTTCCAGGAACAGTTTGGGCCTGAAAAACTTCCGGTTCCAAGGGTAAGCAAATGCGCGGGCAAACATTTCATACAGCCTGCCCCGCGCCAATTGCAGGGAAACCCGCAATTCCTTACTCTCTTCCAAGGAAGCCGTTTCGCCCAACCTGGCGAGCATTTCATCTTTCTTTACTTCCGCCATGATCCTTGTCCCTGCCAAGCAACCGATAGCCGGGGCGGGGCCGAGGCCCCACCCCAAAAAACGCTGTCGGATTGTAACCCGTTAACGGCAAACAGCTTAAATGGCTCCGACGTTCTCCTCGGGCCGGACGTAGAAGGGCTCCTCAACCGTTACACGGATGATTTCCTTTCCTTTCCGGTTAAACCCGATGATGGTGTCGTTGAACATTTCAAACTTTTTGCCATGGATATTGGTCTCGAAAATTTTCGGACCCGGTTCTCTCTTCCATTTAAAGATGATCCGCTGGGTCGTCCTGAACAACTGCAAGATTCCCAGCAAATCCCGGTCCGGAACCATGTACTGGTCGATGGAATGATCCACGCCAGGCCCAAACATCTGCTGAGAGTAAGCTCTCGGCACATGCCGTGACGGAACATAGTAGCCGTTCGGTTCCGTACCCAACTGCGGGTACAGAGGCAGGGCCACTTTTCGCTCGCGGATCAGGTAGTACTGTGGGTTATCGGGATCATGCGCCCATTCCCCATTACCACCGATCTTCACCAGACCTTGCAGGCGGATTTTACCAACACAGGCCGCCATGCAACGTGTTTCCATCTGGTCGCCTTCCGTCAATGGATCCAAACCTTCGATCCGCGGGTAACAGGCGATGCACTTCTCGGAGATCCGAGTCGTACCGCGGAACATTGGTTTCTTGTAAGGACATTGTTCAACACATTTTTTGTAACCGCGGCAACGAGACTGGTCAATCAAGACAATCCCGTCTTCCTGGCGCTTGTAGATTGCCTTACGCGGGCAAGCGGCCAAGCAACCGGGATAGGTGCAGTGGTTACAAATTCTTTGCAGATAGAAAAACCAGATTTTGTGTTCCGGAAGCACGGATTTTACGCCGTTGTCGCCGCCGAACGTACCTTCGCGAGACTGGGTGAACTCGCGGCCATGGGCCGTGTCTTCCCCGAAATTCGGGAATCGCCATTCCTCGTCGGTTGGCACATAGCCTACAGCTTGCTGGTTCAGACCAATCTTGGCGGGAGCCTCGAAGATCGTTACACCTTCGTAGACGCCGTGAATGGCCTTGTTGGATGTCTTGCGGACGTTCCACACATTCTGGCCGGGATTGGCTTGTTCGAGCATTTTCAGAATTTTCCAATCCCAGAACTGCGGATAACCGCCATAAGGCTTGGTTTCAACGTTATTCCACCACATATATTCCTGGCCCTTGGAGAAGGTCCAGGTGGATTTATGCGCCATGGTACACGTCTGGCAAGCAATACAGCGGTTCGTGTTGAACACGAACGTAAACTGCTCTTTCGGATGCTTTTCGTCGTAGATATACGTCATCATCCGACCTAATTGCCAGTTATAAACTTCAGGCATTGTTTACCTCCAATTAGCTATTAGTTATTCGTCAAAGAACCGTTTGAGCTCAAGGAACCGGTTCCCCGGGGACGAGCCCCGGGAAACCTGCCCTTCATTAAATCTTCACGCGGACATATTGTCCGGCGAGATACATTTCGGCAAAACGGTCTTTCAACGGGGATTCCGGCGTATAACCTGTACGCACCGGTTCCCAAAGACCCCGACCGTGCAAACCGCCATCCTCAGCCTTGGAGAACTTAACCAAAACTTCTTTCGGCGTGGCGTTAACGGCATGGTTGTCCGCTTCATAACCAAACTTAAACTTCATCTTGCTCTTGGCTTTGTGAAACAGACTGTCCGTCTGATGCATGGGCATCAGCCAAGAACGTGTGATGGACTGCTGTCCCCCGTACCGGAAGTTCGACTGATACGGCGTGGTCATCGACATGGCGCGTCCGTCGGGCCGTTCTTCATGGGCCTTGACGGTGCGCTCGCTGGCGATCCACGTCGCATGTTTCATCATAGTCGTATGGTACGGATAAGCAGGATTGTACTTGGCACGCAACATCAACCGCGCCACTTTGTACCTGGGATCGGACGGTTTCCAGCCCATGTACGGCCGGTCCGCGGGGTTCGCGTCGCAGTATACATAGTCGCCGTCGTTGAT
Organism: Nitrospinales bacterium; assembly: GCA_046757665.1. Taxonomy (GTDB): domain Bacteria; phylum Nitrospinota; class Nitrospinia; order Nitrospinales; family JAJDAT01; genus JBHHYO01. Next base: position 13,372 of record JBHHYO010000022.1, on the reverse strand, counting down.
ACCCAGGTCCTTGCAGAGGAACGGATTCATGTGCACCTGCCATTCTCCTACGCCGGGAGACCGCTTGTCCATGCGATAGGGATCGCCAAAGTTGTTATTCCAGATCATGTTCCAGTCAGTCGTCGCCCAGGACGAATGAGCGGTATGTCTGGACTTCGGCGTTACGCAGTAGAAACGGTAACCCTTCTCCCACAGGAAGTTCTTGGTCGTACGAACGGCGGACCAAGGCTTCTTGATATTGCGGACGTGGCGCAGATCCGGGTCTTGCTCGTCTTCCGGAATCCCGTAATCGTCCGGTCGGATGTAGGGGTTGGTGGATACAATGACGTTCGGCAGATAAGGCGTTGCTTCGGGGCCTTCTCTGTGAACGATGAAGTTTTCGCCGTACTCGATAGCCTCCGGCTCATCATTATAGAACTGCAACCGGCCATGCGGCGTATAGTACGGTTTCGACTCCGTGTACATTTCCCAGAACGGAGACCGCGGATAGGTCCGGAACAACATCAGACAGCATCCCGGCTCGCCATACTTGCCGTTGATGATGTCGTCGATGTTGTACCCCATTCCGGTCGTCGAAGTGGTGAACAACCGGCGGATCATGGCTTTCGTCCGGTTGGGAGCCGCCCCTTCGTAAACCTTCATGAAGTCGGCAAACCGCTTGTCACCCGTCACCACGGCCATTCTTCGCGCAAACTCCCTGTGAATCAGGTTGTCGTCGATGGTATCGAAGATTGGCTTGATGCCGGTGCCACCCCATATCTGGTGGAACGGATTGGAACATGCGGAAGTGATTTCGTAGCTCTCGAATTCCGCCCAGGAGTTCGGGGCGAGAACGATATCCGAGTATTCGCAGGAACCTGTGAACTCGATATCCTGAGCAACGATCATGTCTACGTTGTTGTCGGTGTTGAACACCAGCTCGTAGAACCACTTCGCGTTGTTGATGACGTTAACGTTGACAAACCACATCAACTTCGTCGGCGTCGGCATATGGGTCCGACCGGTAAACACTTTTCGTCCATACCGCGGGGTATTGACGATCAATGCTTTATCGCGGTGAGCCCAGTAGCTGACTTCCTCGCCCTTCAGGTAGCCCTTGACGTTCTTCCAGCCGATGTTCTTGGCCGGGTCGAGAACGGTGTTGAAGGGATCTTCCGCAACCATGGCGGCGAACCCGGGGCCCGACCAGTGCGAACCCTGGTAGTTGCCGGCTTTGTAGTTGCCGGCCCAGGTATGCGATCCGGAACCCTTCGGCCCCACGTTACCCGTCAACATCAGCGGGACGTAGGAGGCGCGGTTGTGCATGGTGGCGTGGAAGTAATGGTTGATGCCTTCACCGTAATGAATCTCAACCGGTTTGATCGTCCCGATGTCTCTCGCCAGACGAACGACGAGGTCTTTCGGAGCGTGGCTGATCTGGTTTACGGTATCCAGATCGTAGTCCTTGAGATGGATCTTGTACATCTCGTAAAGCGGCATAACCGTGATGGTTTTGCCGTTCACCAGCTTGATGTCAAAGACGCCATCCAAAACCGGATCGATATTCTTCTTTCTCATTTTTGCACCGACATCCTCGCGAGTGATGGCCACCGGCTTATCGGTGTTGGCATCCCAAACGACAAAGTCAGGCATTTTCCCGCGGTCAAAATTTCTCATCCACTTGGTGGTGAAACCGTCTTTCGACAGTGGCTGAGCTTTGTAACCGGGAATAAAATCACTCGGATGGAGCCGCTTGAGGGTGTCCGTCCGAACCAGCAACGGCATGTCGGTATAGTCCTGAACGAACTCGATATCGACAAGGCCTTCCTCCATGAGGATTTTTCCGATTCCCAGGAAAATGGAAATGTCGGACAAACCGGCCCGACAGGGAATCCAATAATCCGCTTTCGTGGATGGAGGGTTGTATTCGGGACACACCGTCACGAGGGTGCCACCGCGTTCCATGATCTCGGTGTACCAATGAGCTTCCGGCATTTTGTTCTCAATGAGGTTTTTACCCCACTGAATGGTCAACTTGGCATACCGGTGGTCGGCGAAGTCGATGTCGGAAGTCTGCATTCCATGTGTCCAGGAATGCCCTGGCGCCTGATCGCCATGCCAGGTGTAGTTCGACCAGGCGCGTCCGCCGAGCACTTTGCCCGGGCCGCGGCCGCGGATAATCGAATCCAGCAAGGCCACCATATTGGCCAGGCGGTAAATGCCGTATTTACCGATAACCCCCAACAGGCCCATGCCGCCGCGGTATTTGAAGGTCCGCGGACCGGAACCGCTCATCGCCTCGATCATCTCAGGCTGATATCCCTCGTTCTTCAACCGCTGGGCGCCGCGTTGGCCGCTGTAGGCCTTGGCAACGGCGATATGCCCCTTGGCCAGATAGGTAAAGGTCTGGTCCCAGGTCATGCGCACAAATTCATCGGTACCACGGCTGGTGAATTTGTACTTCTCGCGGTTGGCTTTGTCGAGGTAGGGAAACCCGTCGTCGGCCCATTGCTTCCAGCCAACGCGGATCATGGGGTATCTGTTGCGGTACGGACCATAAGCGCGCCGCGGAAACGTCATGCCCCGCAAGCACATTCGGGGGTTCCATGCGGCATCCGCCTGGTTTCCGTATAAATCTTTTACTTTGTGATGATCGTAGTTCTGCTCAATACGCATCAAGATGCCGTTACGTACGAATCCGCGCACGCGACACTGATGGGTATCATTGGGGGAACAGCAGTAGGTGAAGCTTCGCTCATATTTATATTGATCGCGATAGACTTCTTCCCACCTGCGGTCCGGGTAGGACTCCAGGGGATTCCCCACCTTAACGACAGGTTTTAATTGTGCTCCTACCTTCTTGCCGGAAAGCGCCATAGCCGTAGCTACACCAGCACTGACTTGCAAGAATTTTCTGCGGTTTAGCCTCATAAGACTTGTCCTCCCATCTGATTAGAGATGAATTAACCGACTAAAAAACCTTACAGCAAACCTCGAAACAAACGATTAATAAAAATCTCCTTTCCTGGTTAAAAACCAATAAACAGCCTGTTAAAGTTTAAAAATCAACCACAACCTGATCGTAATTCATAAACCTCAATACATCGGTCACACGCACCGTCTTTGCTTTCCCAATCGGGGAAATCAATCTGTATGGCTTCAACAACCATTTCATCGCAAATGCTTTCCGGATCATCCACCCAGTTGTAAGTCGGAAATTTACACAACGGGCAGGGGGAACCGGGAAGATGGATATACTCCCGATCTTCCTCGGAGAAATCGTCGTCGTATTCGACGAACTTGGACATGAGAGTTTCAAGATCGGTGGCCATGGATAGAAGTTCTTCATGCGTAAACTTTTCTTCCCTCCACAACCCTTCAAAAACGCCCTTCCTTTGCCTTTCGGGCAACTTGCGGTAATAGTTATCAAATTCTCTAAACCGCGCTTCCCGGCACATGACGGAAGGGATCTTTTTGCGTTCCAGCCGGGAGTCGATATAAATATTCCACAAGACCCGGAAGCGGGCGGTAATCAGATTTTTCACGGACGGGCTTCCCGGAATGAAAGAATCTTCATAATCGAATTCCGGGTCCACCATGTCGCGAGCGTGATAAAGCTCGTGGATCAGGAAAGCTTCCAGTTCGCTTTCTTCCTCGCTGTTGGCAAACCGGCTGGCGAGAACCCGCATTTCAATAATGGGAAGCTCCCCGGAAACCCGGTTCAACACATTGGAGCCCTCGTCCACTTTGTTGATCGCCCTTTTGATGATCACCTCACCGACGCTCTCCTGAAACTGGCGCGAGGACTCGTACTCTATGTCCCTGGCGTCTTCTTCCGGTTCGCCGGCATCGTCGTTCTCCGAGGGCACGGGCTCTTCGTTTTCGGCAACGTGTTCTCCGCCTGCCGCAACAGGGGCCAGAGCAGGCGCCGGCTTCAAGCCGCGTTTCTTTTTAGGAATCAACCCGCAACCTTCAAGCGCATGGACGACGTAATCCCCCAGCCTTAATTTTTCCAAAAAGAAAATTTTGTTGATCTTGGCGAAAGCTTCTTCGCGGTCGTCTTCGGGAAGTTCGTAGATGGGATCGGCAAGGGAATGGAACTCATCGTATTCGGCGCGCATGCCGGAACGCTCCAGATGGTTCAGGTGGCGGAAAACCGCTTCTTCCATCAACTGCGGGCTATAGGAAATCTTCATGATTCAGGGGATTCCCGTTGTCGATAAAACCGCAATGAGTCAAACCAATCGAACAAGAAAAAAATTCGCTCTCGACCTTCAATTCCCATCGGAACATTTGGCCACCAAACATTTTCTTCTTCTTTTGAATTTTCCTCGTTGTTTATCCGGTTCGGATTGATAAATTATATAACAGCCAGTCTCTATGTCAAGGGGGCAAATCATCTTTATAACCCTTGATAAACCTTGGAAAACAGTAAGAAAATTCTTATTCGCCCAGGCTTTTCCCAAGCGCCGGCAAGCCGCTCAACCCACTCCCAACCGGCAAAAATTCCGGCGAAAATACCACGTTGTTTTTTATGGGGTTATGCAAGCCAACGAGCCTGGATACGGAAAACGCTCCATTTTGCCCTGCGGGCTTTTCCGCAAATCCCCTCATTTTCCGAAAGTTTCGCAAGGTATTGCCCCCCGCCACACCATTTTGGCGGCTGAAAAATAAGCCTCGGTCGGACAAAAAATACATGATTGCTCACAGTTCCGCTTAAATTCTTTCAACAATCTCCGGGCCGCGTCGTCACGGCGCTAACTTCGTGAAGGTTTTCGTCCGGCCTGGCAGTCGATTCGCGCCGCCCGTAGCGGGGCTTTCCCCGAATTGCGCTCGCGTTTTTTCTTCCCGCGGGTTTATCGTGAAACCAGCATTTCACGAATCTTGCGCAACCGGCACTTTCTCTTTTTCACTTTTCAAAAGAAAGCAGGAATCCGCGTGCAGAAGGATTTTAAGTTATTTGCGCGTTGCGTAATATCAGAGAAACCCTTTTTCTCGGGCAAGCGTTATTCCTAGACATGATAAGATTTTTCCTATTAAGAAATGGCGGGTGGGTTTTATGGTCAAACAACCCCGCCGAATACTCTGTAGCCGTGTCGTTTCAACCCGTTATTTTACAGTCTGGTATGCGGAAAAGGCAGGCAAGCCGGGAACGAAGCCTCCGGGAAAAAACCCCGGTGGCAATCAGAGCACCAGCTTGTTGTGAATGGCGTATTGAATCAACCGGGCATTATTTTTCATGTTCATTTTGGCCAGGATATGCGACCGGTGCGTCCCGATAGTTTTTACGCTCAAGGACAATTCCCTGGCAATTTCCGTCAGGGATTTTCCGGCAACGATCATGCAAAACACTTCATATTCCCGGTCGGAGAGGTAATGGTGCGGCGGCTTGTCCTGATCGGCAAAATCAAAAGCCAGTTTTTCCGTGAGGGCGGGGCTGGTATATCGTCCTCCGCGGGCCACTTTACGAACCGCCTCGATCAGCCGGTCGGCGGCCTCTTCCTTGGTCAAATAACCGGAGGCTCCCGATTTCATGAAACGGACCGCAAAACTGTCTTCGGGATACACGCTCAAAACCAGCACCGCAAGTTTCGGCCGCTCGATTTTTAATTGCTTCAAGGTGTCCAGACTGTTCTGATCGCCCATGGAGATGTCCAGCAGAACCACATCAAAGTCGTCTTGCCGGATTTTTTCCAGCAACTCGAATCCGTTGGACACCTCACCCATCACCTCGATATCGGGATACTCCAAAAAAGCATGTTTCAATCCCTGCCGAAAGATAGGATGATCATCGGCGATCAGTAGCCGGATTTTATCTTTGCGCTTCATAATCACACCTGTAGGTTAGTGCCGAATTCCCATGGTAACTACGGTTCCTTGATTCGGAGCACCCCGGAGATCAAGGGTTCCCCCCCAAGCCAGAGCCCGTTCACGCATTCCCAGGATACCCAATGATTTCAGGTCGGCAATTTGTTGTTTGGTGATTCCTATTCCATCGTCCCTGACTTCAAGGGTGAGAATATCATTTTTGTCGGTCAAATTAACAGAAATTTTCTTTGCGTTGGCATGGCGCGCCACATTGGTCAGGATTTCCTGGAAAATACGGAACACGGTTGTGGAGCGGCTCTGGTCCAAGCGGATTTTTTTGGGTCGGGCCTCGATTTCAAACCGGATTCCCGTGCGGGCCTGAAACTCCTTGCCCTGCCATTCGATGGCTTCCGCAAGGCCGAAGACATCCAGTATGGGCGGGCGCAAATCCGAGGAAATCCGTTTCACCGCCTGTATCGTTTGATCCACCAATTGCAACATCCGCCGGGTTGCCGACTGGAATCCATTGGAACTCCGGGAAAGTTTTTTGGACAGCAGTGACAACTCCAGTTTCAGGGCGGTCAAGACCTGGCCCAGTTCATCGTGGACTTCCCGGGCAATCCGCGTTCTTTCCTCTTCCCTCACCAATTCAATATGCCGGGAAAGCTGGCGCAACTGTTTTTGCGAATGGGCGATTTCCTTGTGCACCCATTTGCGCTCGAAAGCCTCGCCCAGCAAATGCGCCAATTCATCCAGCAGTTTTCTTTCCTCTTTCAGGAACGGGCTCTCATCCGACTCGGTGCGGTCTTCAAGATAATAGACTTCGAGACTGCCAAAGACCTTGCCTTCGATGATAATGTCGCTGGATTGCTTCCAGGGCGTTTTTTCAAAAGGGATCGGAACATATTCCTTGCCGTCAAAGAAAACCCTGACGCGGGCGATTTCCGGGTACTGCCAGGCCGAAACAATAAACGAGGCAATGCCGTTAAACAGGTCCGCCCGTTTTTCAATCCGGCGCACCGCGCCCGCGACCTCATACAAGCTGGTCAGCTCCTTGACCCGTTGCTCCAGTTTGCGCAAGAGCGCATTTTGTTCATCCTCCGACCGCTTGCGTTCGACCACCCGCCCCAATTGCGTTCCGATGTGGACCATGAGTTCCAGCAGATCGCTGTTGGGCTCCTCAACGCGGGAAGAGAAAAACTCCATGACTCCCCCCACATCGTCACCCACCAGAACGGGAAACGCAAAACCTCCGCGGACTTCGATATTTTGCATCAACTGGGCGCGGGGAAAATTCAAGTCCTGGGTGACGTCCTTGATCCACGCGGGTTTCCCGCTGGCCAGAACCCGCCCCGGCAAACCGACTCCCGGAGGGAAGGAAGTGACTTCGGTGATCTTGCGGAAATTTTCGAATCGCTTGCTGTCTTCAAAATACCAGATTCGCGAGGGGAGCAGAACTTTCTTCGGCTTCTCGGCGGTAAAATACATGTGCCCCACCGGCCAGCCGGTTTCCTTGCAAACCCGCCTCAGGCTGTAACGCATGGCCTCCTCAAACGGCCTGTTCTGGTTGGAGGACACGGCAATGTCTTTTTGCAGTTGAATGATGGCGCTTTCCTGGTGGATCATCTCGTTGGCTTCTTTCAAGCGGTTGGAATGCTCCCGAAGCCCCGCCGCCAACTTGTCCCGCGCTTCAAACAACTTTTGCGACGACCGGTGTTGCAACAGACAGAGCATGGCCGTCAAGGCGATCATGAGAATGGCCAGAAGACGGTTGACCACAAGCGTCCAGAGGGTTTCCACCGGAAGGGAGAAGAACAGGCCGACCAGCGTCAGAACCATTCCAACCACGGCGGCCCAGATGATCAGCGTTTTCTCGCGGGACAACAAACCGATCAACACCAGGACGACATACAACTCGCCACCGGCAACGCCCTTGGGCAAGAGAACGTCGATCAGCAAAAAAACCATCGCCAGCAGGGAGACGATCACCAGGTACCGCGTTCGGTTGACCATGGGCTTTTTGGAAAGTTTAAACATATTGATTGCCCGCCGACCGGGTTTCAACAGGTTGCTGAAAAATCGATTTAATGAGGATTTGTTCTCGATGTCATCGCGAGCCGCCACCGGCGGCGTGGCGATCCAGCCTTCCGGATTGCTTCGTCGGCTTTGCCTTCTCGCAATGACGATCAACAAGAACACCTATACTAAAAAAGCTTGCCGCCCTTCGACAGAACCTGTCCTGAGCCCGCCGAAGGGCTCAGCGCCCGCTATATTTTGTCAATGGCCTCCAACATTTTTTCGAGGTCCTTGATGGTCTTTTCCAGATGCTCGGGGCTTCCCAGTTTTTTCGCCACCTCGGAAGCCCGGTCAATATATTTCTGGCAAATCTCTTTGCGGGAATTGATAAGGTTCAGGCGGGCCACGGTAATGTATAATTGAACCAGGCCGATCAGGTTGTTCAAGCTTTCAAAACACTGCGCCGCCTGATTGAAACAGGTTTCAGCCGCATCATAATTGCCGCTCTTGAACTTCAGGTTGCCGAGAAAAGCGTAATCTCTCGCGGACCCCGCCTGGTCCCCTGCCGCTTCGGCCATCTTGAGAGCCTCCATGTACAAGGTCTCCGCCGCGTCGCGGTCCCCATTGCGGAAATTCAAATTTCCGAGACTGCGGCAACATTCGGCGATCTCCTTCTTGTCCTCCTGTTGCCGGGCCAGTTCCAGGGCGGCACGGAAATTTTTCTCCGACTTTTCCCGATACCCTCTTTCCATGAACACCTGGCCGAGGTTTCTGTAATCCGCGCAGATTTCGCTGGGGTCGTTGAGTTCCCTGGACTTTTCCAGGGCCTTGCGGAAAAACACTTCCACCCGGTCCCGCTCTTTTCTTTCCGCATAAACATTTGCCAGGCCCCGGCAGTCGTAGCAGGCGTTTCGCAAATCGCGGATCTCCTCGGAAATAGCCAAAGCTTTCAAACCGAATTTTTCCGCCTCGCTCCAGTCTTCCTTTTGCAGGCACAAATTGAAAAGGTTGCGGTAATCTTCCGACTGTTCGCGCTTGTCGCCGATTTCGGCGTTGAGGTCGCGGGCTTGCGAATAATACTTCCGGGCCATGGCCCAGCCGGTCTTTTGCAGATGCAGGTTGCCGAGGCTTCTGTAATCGCCGGCCAACCCTCGTTTGTTGCCGCTTGCTTCGTTGATGCGCAGGGATTTTTTGATCACTTTCTCAGCCAGCTCCATTTTACCGAGCATCAGCAGAATGTTACTCCGGCTACCGCATAATTCCACCACTCCCCGGTCATCCTTCAACTGCTCCTTGAGCTGGATGGCGCGGGCATAATACTCATCGGCTCCCGAAAGGTCCTGCTTCTCCATGGCGATGCTTCCCAGGTTGCCCAGGGTCGCGCTCATCCCCGCCTTGTCCTGGCGCTTTTCCTGCATGGAAAGCGTCTCCAGGAGGACCTCCCGCGCCCGGTCGAAGTCGCCGGCGAGAAAAAGCACATTCCCCAATTCACCCAGAAAGCGGGTCTTTTTGGCGGTGTCTTTTTCGATCTCCGGCCGGTTCAATTCCTGCCGCAGTTCCTTCTGCCTTCGCTCCAGGTGCTTGGGATGGCTGATGACGGCCACCAGCTTGTCCTGCACCCGGCGGACGCCCTGGGAGTCCCGCATGGCTTCGAGCAACGCCTGGGCCCGGTTGTACGCCTCCTCGGCTTGTTCGGGATTTTCCATTTTAAGCAAAACATCGCCGATCGCTTCGTTTTGCTGAGCCATGCCCTGCCGGTTATCCAACTGTTCCATGAGGCCCAGGGCCTTGCGGAACTGCTCGAGGGAAGCCGACCAATCCTTTTTCAGAACCAGCGCATTGCCAAGGTTCGCGTAGCCGCGCGCCTCGCCAAGCCGGTCGCCCAGCTCCGCCATGATCTGCGCGGACTGGGTAAACAATTCCACCGCCTTGTCCGGTTGCCTCTGAATCAAGTAAACATTGCCCAGGCTCCCCAGCAGATAGGAGCGCCGGGGCTTGTCGTTGGCTTGCTCCAGATAGTCCAGGGCCTTGCGGAAATTTTCCTCGGCCTTGCCCAGAAGTTCGGGTTTCCCCGTCGTGGCCAGCCGCGTCAAGACGCCCGCCAGGTTGCCGCACAGAATGCCGACGGAATGGCCGTTGCCCATCTCTTCATAAATGGCGATGGATTTTTCGATGACGCCGGCGGCCCGGTCCATCTGGGCGCCTTCAAAATAAAGTTCTTCCAGTTCCTGGTATTTCGTCAGTAGCGAGGATTTGCGGTTTGCCTTTTCAAGCGTCCGGATTTCCGCGAGGATGGCCTGCTCTTTTTTCTCGATATACCGGGGATGACTTTTTATCGACTGGATTTTCTCATCGATCTGTCGCAGTTTTTCTTTATTCGCATCGGGGGTGATGGTTTTGGCGGTGGCATAATATTGTTCGGCGGCATCCAGCCGCATTTGTTTCATGGCCACGTTTCCCAGGCATTCGTTGTACATGGCCTGCCCCTCGGGGTTGTTTGTTTGTTGCGTGGACTCGAGCGCCTTGCGGTAATTTTTTTCCGCGGCGTCCAGGTTGCCTTTGTAAAAATAAAGGTGGCCGAGATTGCCCAGGGTATTCTCGACGCCGCGCAGGTCCCGCGCTTTTTCCATTTTCAGCAGGGCCTTGTGATAATAATCCTGAGCCGCGTCCCAGCATTTGCCTTGAAAATAGAAGTTGCCCAGGTTGCCGAGCAAATACGCCTGCCCGGTTTCATCGCCGCTGATTTCCAGGTGCTTCAGGGCTTCCAGGAAATGCGCCTCGGCTTCGTCGCGGTTATTGTTCTTCAAGCTGGCAAAGGCCAGTTGCTCGTATTTTCTGCCTTCGTTCATTGGAAAATGCCTTTTAGGTTGTCAAGGAGTTGTGTAACCGATTATATTAACGCCGCAACACCGTGTCAACGCGCTAATTAAGGTTCCCGCCATGCCGGATGCAGACAAACTGGTTTCGTTCCTGACCCGTCCGGGAAGCATCCGCTTCCCCGGCAACGCCCGGGAGGTTTCACGCATCGGCGAGGACGCGCCGCGGCTCGAACGGGAAGAAAGCAACGGTTGCACGCTCTGGTTCCTGAACGGCGAGCCCCGGCCGGCCAACACGAGGATCAAGGTTTATCCGACCGGCCACGTCGTGTTTTACAACCGGGAAGGCCGGCGGATTCTTTTGACCGACCCGCGGGGCCAGCCCCTGCACGAATGCGAATGGGCCGACAACGCCATAACGGGGCAAACCCGGCTGGCCCGCGCCCGAATGCAACTGGACTGCCGGCAGTGGGTGGGCATCAAACCCCGGGCGAAAAAGTTCTCCATCGACATCGACATCAAGGGCCGGCCGGGATGGGAGACCATGACGCTCGACGACCTGCGGCAAGGCGCCGCCCAGGCCTGGAACGCGCCGCTCGCCGAGGTGGAATATTTTTACCGGGACGACTGTTTCCATGCTCTGGGAGACGGCAAGTACCATGTCGAAATCGCCAAGGACGCTCTTTACGTCCTGCTCGACGGCACGTTCGACAAGACCCTGTTCGTCAGCTTCATGTTTGCCGCCGACTGGGCGAGCATCGACCTGATTCCGGTGGTGGAACTGTTTCAGTCCACCCTGCCGGGGACCGGCGGCGCGGCCTTCGAGTTGATCTGGGGGCTGTACGACGACCAAAGCCGCGCAACCGCCCTGCCCCCCTTGCGTTACCGCGGGCTTCCCACTTATCCCTCGCGGGAAGCGTTTCAAATCTTCTCGGCGTTTTTCACGCCGACCGGACCGCCGGGCGAGGATATCCTCGATGTGTTCATGGACACGAGCAGATCGCACGAAATCACCTGGGCACCGAAACCCCAGCCGCCCTGGCGCTATTTCAGCGAGGAGCATTCCGTCTGCTTGACCGTCCAGGAGCGGCTCCTTTACAAAGTCACCGCCTGGGACGACCCGGCGGCCATCCCCTTCGTCAACCCCGCGCGCGGCGCCCGGCCCTCCTGCAACCGCCGCTTGCGGGTGGAGGACAACCGCATCGTGCTAATCGACAACGCCGACGCCGGGCGAAACATTCCCCTGGACCCGGAGTGGCGAATCGAGCCGGACGCCGGGCCGGACACGCCGCCGCCCTCTTACCCGTTCACCTGGAAAAAGTTTTTCAACGATGCGCCACCGCCGGTGGACCCGTTAAAAACCCTGTTCACCGTGCCGTTCTACCCGGAGGGCAACGCGGAAATCGAGGAAGCCTCCCTGCAACCCCTGGCGCTGGATCAGATTTTTTATTACATGGAAAAAGACGAGGGGATGCCGGACCAACTGGCGCGGATAGACCGCGTGCTGATACATACTTTCGACGCGGCGATTGCCGGCTGTATCGACTGCACCCGCGAGCGGCGCTACACGGTCTTGTTCAGCGACCCGGAGTTCGCGCAAAAAAACGCCCAGCTTCTCTGGAACCACGCCGCAGCGCGCAACCAGCTGGATGCGCTGGGCGACGTCTCTTTCCTGGCGGAACAAGACCATGTGGAATGGGCGTACCGGCAAAAGTACGGCATGATCTTCAAATGGATTCCCTTCCTGTTTTACCAGGACCGGCTGAACTGCCAGGAAATGCTGGGTGCCGCCGCCAACGCCCTGGAGCCGGGCGGAATCCTGTTCCTCGCCGGGCCGAAACCCATCAGTGGACTCTTCGACTATTTCGCGCTGGACCGCGAGCAGAGCGATGCCGTCGTGGACATGCCGTTCTTCCGGCAACACTTGAAGATGTGCCCGGACAATGCGATCAATCCCGACCTGACCGTGTTCATGCTGAAAAAAAGAGGCGGGTGAATTCCGCTCCCTTCTGGTTCCCACGCTCCCGCGTCAAGCAACACGCCGCGGAGCGGCGCAAGGCTCCGTTCCCACGCGGAGCGTGGAAACGAGGGAGGACGCCTTCGCGGTCGTGGCGGATTTTCCGACGACACCAACTTGTAGTCAAGTGGAGACCCCACCCCCTCCACGACCCCTCCAACATGCGTCGCGGCTTTTAATTTCGGTTTGCTCGCCTTTCCGGCCCAAGTTTTTCAAGGCTCGGACTTTTCGAGGTTCACAGGCTTTTAAATTCTTGAATGGAAATACTGGCTTGCCTTAAAATTTTTCTCAGTATTCCAGGTCCCAGTTCCTTGTGTTGAGGGATGGAAAGGGTGTAAACGTAATCGGGTTTGACCATCATGACATGGGAGCCTTTTTGACGGTCAACCGTCCATCCGGCGCGTTTCATCCTTGCAACCACCTCCTTGCCGGAATAAATCCCGATTTTTTCCCCCATCAGAGGGAGACCTCGATCAACCGGCTTCGATCCAGCGGTTGCTTGGCTTCCATTACCTCAAGCCATCCCTCGATGGCTTCCCGAACGTTGTTCAGGGCTTCCTCCCTGGTTTTTCCCTGGGAAAAACAACCGGGCAGAGCCGGCACTTCCGCGACAAAATAACCTGCTTCATCTTGTTCCAGCGAAACGTGTATTTTCATGGAAATCTCCCTGTGTTCATTTGAGATTTTGATCAACCAATCAACCAACCGGAACCCCGAACGGCTTCATGAACGGCGT
>JBHHYO010000021.1:0-35355 GCA_046757665.1 Nitrospinales bacterium | reverse complement strand
AGCAAATGGTGGCCCAACTTGCCACCCCTTTTTACAGAAATTATTTTACGGAACCTTGCAAACACCTTTCTTGTCATGACGATTTCTCACTTAGAGGCAATTCTACAGTAAAGCAAGTTCCTTTAGGCTTGACGGGTTTGGCGAAGATATTGCCGTTATGTTTTTTGATAATGCTATAACAAACCGAAAGCCCCAAACCACTGCCTTTTGAATCAAGTTTGGTTGAATAAAACGGCTCAAATATACGTTTCATATTGCTTTCAGAAATGCCGCAACCGTTATCCGTAACCGTCAGAACTAACTTGGCGGCCCCACATCTGGTTTTTAATATAATGCAACCATCCTCACCAGAAATGGATTCCTCGGCATTCTGGATCAAGTTCATACAAACTTGTTTGAGTTGATCCTCAACCCCTCTTACCCGGCAATCCTCATCACAAAAATCCTTGATGAGTTTAATTTTTCTTTCTTCCAGTTTTTTTCTCATCAACAACGCAATATCTTCAAGGATTTTATTGAGGTCGAGAGATTCAATTTTTCCTACAGAAGGCGCATAAAATTCTCTTAATTTGAAAATCAAATCCGCCATTCTATCGCATTCCTTCAGCGCCAGTCTCAGCATTGCCGCCTTTTGCTCGTTCAACTCATCATCCAGTACCCCCTCAATAAGACTGCGAACTCCATACAGCGGATTGTTGAACTCGTGAGCAATTGAACCCGTTAATTTACCCAACGAATATAATTTTTCCGAATGCAATAGCTGTTCATAGGTTTCTTTAATTTTCTTTTCCAGTTCCTCATGGCGCTTTACAAGTTCCAGCTCTCTTTTCTTTCGGGTATAAATTTCACCAATGAGTTCCGCCGCCAGATGAAGGTTCCGTTTAACCGCCTCCACCACAAATTCCGGGACTCTTTGATAACCGTTAGTAACTTCGCGAAGCTCATTTTTTTTTACGTTGTACTTTTCGGATAACTCCTGAAGTTTGTCTTCATCCGTGGGTGGATTGCCATAGCCAATATTGATCGAACCAATAATTTTGCCCTCGGACCGAATGGGAACCGCATAAATGCTAATGCCACCCTCGCAGACTTTAAGATCAACTGGCTTCCCCGTTTCAATCGATTTTTTCGAGCATTCGCTCCAACACGATTCGTGACACAGCCATTTCCCGGAATCCAGCGCTTCGGCATTATCGTCGCTCCCGCAGAGTTTGCGCGCGTGTTGATCCATAAGCCTGCAAAAGGAAGACGAAAACAAGGCTGACGCATAACTTCCATCTGATTCATAAATTACCGAGGAAGTATGGAGTAAATCCAGATAACTCTTGACAATAGTTTCCAGGGTCTCCCTGCCAACATGGTAAAGGATTCCCTTTGTCTTGTTCAGTTTTGTTAAATCACCATAAGATGGAGGTTCGAACATAACCTGGCCTCAGCTTTTACTTTTTTGATAGTCCTGTGATTTTTATTATAACTGATTCGCTAATTTAAAAGGCGTTACTTCTTGTTGTGGGACAAGCTCAAGAAGACATTACTTCATCTCTCCGATCGTCATTCTGAACGAAGTGAAGAATCTCCGCTTATGCAAAGCTCTCCTTGGAGCATGGAAGCCGAAAAAGCCGGCGGCAGGGAAAAACGAGGGATATTACTTTTGTGACGCTTTGTTCGTAATGTTTTCTACAGGAGTGTTTGCGCGGACCTATCCGCACCAGGGGGCGGACTTTTTGCCGCCGTCATAGGGGACGGCCAGCCCGCCCGCGAGGAGTTCCGTGGCAAGGTCCCGGTCATCCACCATCACACGAGCCACGACGCGAAAATATTTCCCGCGCCGCATTTTCTCCAGACGGATGTTCCGGGCGTTTTTTAACATATTCGCGACAAATGCCTTGGCCTTTTGCGCCAGTTGCTTTTCCCGCACACATTTGCCCTTTATCTCTGGCGTGTCGATACCACCAACCCGAACTTTTATTGATTTACCAATAATCGGGTGAAGTCCGGACAGGTCGAAGGTAACGGTATCGCCATCGTAGTTGCGCAAATACTTCGCCCCGTCGTAAGCTCCATAATCGGGCGATGCGCCGCAAAGCACTACCGGAACGGCCACGCTCAGAAATAGCATAACCGCCCGACAACAAAATGAGTTCCCGGATATCCGACCCAAGAGACCCTTGTTTTTAAGAGTACCGCCCATCTCCCCCCGACACACAAAAAATCCGATTGCAGATAATAGTATAGCATATTTTCAGAAAAACCGCATAAAAATATCTGAATTCGGATGTTTTTTTGGTGGGAAAAGGGCGTGTGATAAGTAAAGAAGCTTCCGCCGGGGGACGGGCTCATCGCTCAGTCAACCTGGACGATTTTTTTGCCTTTGATTTTCAGAGGAAATAACTTTTTTTCGGAATCGCCCGAAGGCAGGATGGTGGTATTTCCCGAAACGCCGGGAAAGTTTTCCACAGATTGAAGCTGGTTTTTAAGAGCGGTCCGAGTGCGGGCGCCTTCGTCGATCAATTGGAACAATATCCGCCCGGCATCAAAAGCCTGGGCGGATAGAATGGTCGGTTCCTCGCCAAAATTGGCCTGAAAGCTTTCGACAAACTCCCGCACCCTGCCCTCCCGGGAATGGACGAAAAATCCGTCAACGAATACCCCCTTGTTTCTCAGATAGGGGCCGGCGGTTTTCACCAGGTCGGGATAGTTCCAGCCGTTCGTTCCCAGCAGGGTCACTTCATTGATATTGTAAAAAACCAGTTGCGGCGCGATGAGCCCCACCTTATCGTAAAATCCCGGAATGAATATGGCGTCATAGCTCAATTCCAGAGACACCTTCAGCCCCTCGACGCTTTCGCTGTTGAGGAATGCCTGCTCCACCAACGGCTTTGAAAACGGGACTTTTCCCTGAAACTTTTTGTCTTCTTTCTCGGTTTTGGCAAGTTGCTTGAGCGTCAATCGTTTCAGCACCCGGTCGGAAATTCCCCCGATATCCAGAATCTGGTTTTTGAAATCGTTTTGCGACCGGTTGTAGGTCACCCAGGCCACCACCTCGGCGCCCAGTCCCAGCACCTCACGGGAGAAAATATCCTTGAACTCCTCGCCGAAGGTTTCTGTCGGAGAAAAGATGACGAATCGGCGCAGATTCAATTTATTCACCGCATAGTCGGCCAGAAACTTTCCCTGGATTTTCCTTGTCAGGGCGTTGCGAAATATATAGGGACTGAGGGCGGGCAAATCGGCGGCGGAGGCCGTCGGCGTGAACAGGGGAATCTCGTACCGGTCCAGAAGGGGCGCGATGTCCCGAACGCTACGGCTCAAAACAGGGCCGAGAATAGCAACGACATTGGGATCCGTTGCCAGTTCTTCAACCGTTTGCGACAGGAGGGAACCAAAACCGGAATCCTTGACGACCAGTTCCAGACCCTGTTTTTCAGAGGCGCTCAACTGGTTGAACGCCAGTTGAATTCCCTGCAAGACCCGTTGTCCGGTCAGCGCATGTTTTCCGGTCAAGGGCAAAAGCACTCCGACGCGCAGACGGTCATCGGCTTCCTCGGCCCGCGCCAGCATTTTTTCCGCATCCTGCCGGCGCGGATGCGTTGGGAAAAGAGCCAGAAATTCCCGTAGCGTGGCCTGATAATTTTCGTGATCCCGCTCCAGCCGGTAAAGATCAAGCAGTCGCCAGAGCATGAGGTCCACGGGAAAACCGGCGCGAAACTTTCGCACAAGGAACAGCAGGGTTTCCCGGGGCAGTTGTTCGCGGATGATTTTTTCCGCCGCCTGGACAGCCTGGTCCCGCAACGCCTTGTCCTGCCCCGAATCGTACACTTGCCTGATTTTGACCAGGGCGTTGCCGTAGTCAAACCGTTTCTCGTCCAGCCGGCTCAGATACAGAAGGCTTTGCCACCTCTTGACCGCATCGGGATTGGCCCTGGATTGTATCTTGAAGATTGCTTCGGCCTCATCAAACCGTTCCATTTCGAAATAGCACACCCCCGCCAGATACTGCGCCTGGCGCGTCAGGTGAGTGCGGGGGAACTGATCCAGAACATAGTCGAAATATTGCAGGGCGGTCGAATAATAACGGTTCTTGAAATCAATCTGTCCCAGGCGGAAGAAGGCCTTTCCCGCACGACCTCCATCCAGACGGTTTTGCAAATAATCCTGATAAAGTTGTTTGGCCTCGGCAAATTCCCCGGAATGGAACAAAAATTCCGCCTGATTGAATACGTTGGCATTCGCCTTGCTTTCAAACAACTCTTCCGCGAAAGCGGAAATCGGCGCGGAGCAAAGCACAAAACCAACCAGGCACACCCCGGCAAGCCGGGCGCCGGCGGTCCTGGCCCTGGAGGCCGGCCCGCACCCGGCAAAAAACCGAAACGACACGCAAAAGCGGTGGAACATGGCAGAGTCCTTCAAGGTTCCTCGATTTCAAATTTCCCTTTGATTTTGTGTTTCTGTATCCGGTAGCGCATGGAACGGAAACTCAGATTCAGCAACTTGGCGGCCTTGTTCATAATACCCCCCGTCTGCTCCAGGGCGCCGACAATCATCTTCTTTTCGATCCCGATCAAGGTCTCTTCAAGATCGATCGTCCGCTGTTGGTCGAAGGAGAGCGCAACCTCCGGAGCCTTGCCGGCCTGACTGGAAATTTCCTCCGGCAAGCTGGAAACTTGAATGACATCCTTTTTTTCCAGGACCACGGCGCGTTCGATCGTGTTTTCCAATTCCCTGACGTTCCCCGGCCAATGATATTTCTCCAGTACGCTCAAGGCCTTGGGATCGATATCCCGGATTTCTCCCTCCCTTTGATGCCGTTCGTTGTATTTGGCGATAAACCGGTTGACGAGCAGGGGGATGTCGCCCCTCCTTTCCCGCAGGGGTGGGATATGGATAGGAATGACGTTCAGCCGGTAATACAGGTCCTCGCGAAACGTTTTGTTTTTGACGGCCTCGGTCAAATCCCGATTCGTCGCGGCGATAATCCGCAGGTCGACGGTAATCGGCCGGGTGCCGCCTACGCGGTTGAACTGCCTTTCCTGCAACACCCGGAGCAGTTTGACCTGGGTGGACAGGGGAGCCTCGCACACTTCGTCGAAGAAAAAGGACCCTTTGTCGGCGGATTCCATCAATCCGATTTTAACGGAATCCGCGCTGGTAAACGCGCCGCGCTCATGGCCGAACAACTCGCTTTCCAGCAGATTTTCCGGCATGGCGCCGCAGTTGATGGAGACGAAGGGCCGGTCGCGCCTTGGACCGTTATAATGAATAGCCTGCGCCACCAGCTCCTTGCCGGTGCCGCTTTCGCCGGAAATCAAAACCGTGGCGTTGCTTTCGGCCACCTTGCGGATAAGCGCAAACACCTTCTCCATTCCCGGACTTTTGCCGACGATGTGGGAGAATTGATGTTTATCCTTCAACGCCGTTTTGAGATGAACGTTCTCGTCATAAAGCTTCTTTTTCTCAATGGCGTTTTTGATGATCAACTGCAAATCGTCCACATTGAACGGCTTGGAAATATAATCGTAGGCGCCTTTTTTCATCGCTTCCACGGCGGTCTCGGCGGAGGCGTACGCCGTCATCATCACGACGGGCGTGGAGGGGCTGACTTCATTCACCGTTTCCAGAACGTCAATCCCGCCGGCGCGGGGCATACGAATATCGGTCAGGACGAGATCGAAAATATTTTCCCGGATCAACTGGGCGGCGATCTCGCCGTTGCGGGCGATCAGAACCTCATAGCCCTCCTTTTCCAGCATGATCTGGAGGAAATCGCAAATGCTCTTTTCGTTGTCAACAACCAGTATGGCGCTCATACTAAATTTTATACTCTGAACGCACGGACAAATCAAGCAGGCCGCGACCGGCGGGCGCGATGGGAACGGGGGGGTTTATTTTTTGTCGAACGTTTGGGAATAAATTCTCAGCCGCAGGGCATTCAGCCGGATGAACCCTTCGGCGTCATCTTGCCGATAGGTGCCTTCCTCCTCAAAAGAAGCCATTTCCTGATCGTAGAGGGAGTGTTCCGCTTTCCGTCCCAAAACGATGCAATTCCCCTTGTAAAGCTTCAATCGCACCGTTCCGGTAACGTGTTTTTGCGCTTCATCTATGGTTTGTTGCATGAACAGGCGTTCCGGGGCAAACCAAAAACCGTCGTAAATCATTTTGGCATAGGCGGGAATCATCGAATCCCGCAGGAACAGCACTTCCCGGTCCATGGTGATGGATTCCAGAGCCCGGTGGGCGGCATGTAGAATGGCGCCGCCGGGAGTCTCATAAACCCCGCGCGATTTGATGCCGACATAACGGTTTTCGACGATATCGACCCGCCCGATGCCGTTGGTCCCGCCGAGTTGGTTGAGACGCGCCAGCAGTTCCGCGGGCGACAGCGGTTCGCCGTCGATCGCCACGGGGTCGCCCCGATCATAATCCAGTTCAACGATTGTCGGCCGGTCCGGAGCCTTTTCCGGCGACACGCCCATCAGAAACATGCTCTCGTCCGGCTCGCACCAGGGGTCTTCGAGAATCCCGCCTTCATAACTGCAATGAAAAAGGTTCCGGTCAATGCTGTATGCCTTGCCCTTGGTGACGGGGACGGGGATGTCATGCCGCCGGGCATAATCGATCAGCGCGCTCCGCGAAGTCAGGTCCCATTCCCGCCAGGGGGAAATGATCTTGATCTCCGGCATGAGGTTCATGAACGCCAGCTCGAAACGGACCTGATCATTGCCTTTCCCCGTGCATCCATGCGACACGCCGTCGGCGCCTTCCTGGCGGGCGATACGGATTTGCTCCTTGGCGATCAACGGACGGGCGATGGCGGTGCCCAGCAGATATCCCCCTTCATAAAAGGCATTCGCCCGGAGCATGGGAAACACGAAATCACGAACGAATTCTTCCTTGATATCCTCGATATAAATCTTGCTCGCGCCGGTTTTCAATGCCTTTTCGCGAACCGGTTCCAACTCTTCGCCCTGGCCGACATCCGCCGAAAACGCGATAATTTCGCAACCATACTCTTCCTTGAGCCACCGGATAATCACCGACGTATCCAAACCGCCGGAATACGCCAAAACGATTTTACTGACCTTTGTTTTCATGGATTTGTCTCAACTGTTAGATTTACCTGGAGCGACACTGTCTTCATGCCGGCGCGAGGGGCTCAAACCACGGCTATTGGAGTAGCGATTCGCCCTCAATCCCAGGTGAGCTTTTATAGCATTTAAACATTTCCGATTCAATCATCTTCCTCCCCAAAATCCGGCAGACCCAAAACCGGGGGCCGGTTTCAAAACAAACAACAAACATCATGAGATTGGTTTTGACAACTCTTTACCCATTAGGCTATTATCGGTCTCGCAAACCTCGAATCGGGAGCGAATGGAGACACCATGTTGATGGAATACACAGGCGTATTGATGATGACCTTCTTCGCGGTAGCCATCGCGGGAGGTATGCTCGTCATGACTACCATGCTGGGGCCCAAAAAGAAGTTTGCCGACAAAATGGAACCGTTTGAGTGCGGCGAGCATCAACTGGTTTCCCCCCACCAGCGTTTTTCGGTGAAGTTCTATCTGGTGGCGGTGCTTTTCATCCTGTTCGACATCGAGGCCGTTTTCCTGTTTCCCTGGGCCGTCTTGTACAAAAGGCTGGGGCTGTTCGGTCTCATCGAAATGTTCGTCTTTCTCCTGATCCTCGGGATCGGACTATTTTATGTGTGGCGTAGAGGAGGCTTGGACTGGGAATGACCCGCGGACCGTTCAGGAGCAAACCATGACGACGCAATCCGACGTCACCGAAAAAATCGAAACCTTTTGCGGCGGCGACATAATCGACCGGCACGACTTCCGCGGCGATTTGACCTTCACCGTGCAAAAAAACAGCATCGTGAAACTGCTCGAATTTTTGCGGGACGACCCGGCCCTTTTGTTCGACTTTTTAATGGACCTCACCGCCGTGGACTACTTCAGGAAAAAGCCCCAGCGCTTTGAGGTCGTCTATCATCTCTATTCCCTGAAATACAATCGCCGCGTGAGAATCAAGGCCCCGGTCGGCATGGACGATTGCGTGATCGACTCCGTCGTACCACTGTGGAAAACCGCCAACTGGTATGAGCGGGAAGTGTGGGATTTGTACGGCATCAAGTTCAACGGCCATCCAAACTTGCGGAGAATCCTCCTGTACGAAGGATTCAAGGGACATCCCTTGAGAAAAGATTATCCGATTAACAAGAGACAGCCCTTAATCGGGCCCAAAAATTAAACCGGAACATCATGCTTGTCGATCTGCTGATAACCCTGATCAAAATCCTGTTTGTCCTGGCGCTGACGGTCGGTTTCTTCGCCCCGGTTCTGACCTGGGTGGAACGGAAACAAAGCGCCATCATGCAGGACCGCATCGGCGCCAACCGCGCGGACATTCTGGGATTCCGGGCTCTGGGGCTGTTCCACATCATGGCCGACGCCTTGAAAATGTTTACCAAGGAGGACTTTGTGCCCGATGGCGCCAACAGGGTTCTCCACAGCCTGAGTCCGATGATCGCTCTCATCCCGGCGCTTCTGACATTTACCGTTGTTCCCTTCGGCGGCGTTTACGACCTTTTCGGCAAGCAAGTCAACCTGGTCATCGCCGATCTCGACGTGGGGCTTCTGTTCGTCTTTGCCATCGCCTCCATCGCCACTTACGGCTACGTCATCGCCGGCTGGAGTTCCAACAACAACTATTCCCTGCTCGGGTCAATGCGCACCACGGCGCAAATGGTATCCTATGAAGTCACCATGGGCCTGACGATCATCGGCGTATTGATGGTCTTCGGCACCATGAAGCTGACCGAAATCGGCGCCGCCCAGGAGGAATTTTTCCACTGGGGCATTTTCTTTCAACCGCTGGGCTTCTTCATGTTTCTCGCGGCGTCCATTGCGGAAAACAAACGCATTCCGTTCGACAATCCGGAAGCGGAGTCCGAGCTGATCGCGGGCTATTTCACCGAATACAGCGGGCTGAAATTCGGCATGTTTTTCATGGCGGAGTTTATCGAAATGGTTACCATCAGCGCCATCGTAACCATTCTTTTTTTCGGGGCCTGGCACATTCCTTTTTTGACCACGGCCTCGCTCATGTCGTTTTTTGATATCCTTGGAACCACCGGAGCCAACCTTGTCGTCATGGTGCTTCACGTGGTCGTATTTTTTACGAAAATCATTTTCTTCCTGTGGTTGCAAATGACGATACGCTGGACCTTGCCCCGGTTCCGTTACGATCAGATCATGAAACTGGGCTGGAAAATTTTGTTACCCCTGTCCCTGATTAACATCATGGTGACGGGGATTGTAATGCTTTAATAAATGATCGCCTTGAATTAGAGGATCAAATCATGGCTTACTACGTCAACCGAAACGTCGAGATGACCTGGTGGGAGCGGGCGTACATTCCCGAAATCATCCGCGGCATGTACATCACATCCCGGCATTTCTTCGTCAATTTATTTGGGTTTCTTCCCTTTTTAATGGGTCAGAAAAAGAAGAGAAAAATATTTTCCTTATATTATCCGGAGCAAACCGCGCAATTTCCCGTTGCTTACCGGGGCCGCCCCGTTCTGGCGGTCAATGAAAAAGGCCACCTCAACTGCGTGGCCTGCGGGTTGTGCGAGGCGGCCTGCCCCGCCTATTGCATCGATATTGTGCCCGGCGCCAACAGCGGAAAGCAAAACGAGCTTGAACGCTTTCCCGTCGAGTTCACCATCGATTACGCCGTCTGTATTTTCTGCGGCAATTGCGAGGAGGCCTGCCCGGAAGAAGCTATTTTCATGAGCGACGATTATGAAATCCCGATGCTGGACCGCAAGAAAATGAAATTCAACATGGAACAACTTTCGGTGCCGATTTCCGAATTGCAAAAGCGCGTCGAATTCACCAGGGAAATGTACGCCAAATGGAATTATTGATCTTTTACCCCGCGGCTCTGGGGTGCATCGTTCTGGCGCTGTCCGTGATTTTAAACAAAAATCCCGTCAGCTCGGCAGTGTCCCTGATCGGCATGATGCTCGGTTTAGCCGGCTTGTTCGCCCTGTTGCAGGCGCATTTCCTTGCCGCGTTGCAAATCCTGATTTATGCCGGCGCGATCATGGTGCTGTTCCTGTTCGTCATCATGTTGCTGAACCTGAAACGCGACGACGCCCGTTGGAAATCCCGGCAGAGCAACGTCTTTCTATCGTCGCTCACCGGCGTTTTGGTCGTCGGCATTCTGTATAAGGTGATTGATATCGGGTCCAGCGCCCGGTTCGACTCGCCCCAATCTCTTCCGGAGAATTTCGGCACCACCGCCGAAGTGGGCAGGTTTTTATTTACGGATTTTGTTCTTCCCTTTGAAGTCGCTTCCATCTTGCTCTTGGCGGCAATGATCGGAGCGGTGGTTTTGGCCAAATCGAAAATCGACTGAATATGATTCCTTTAGAACATTACTTATTACTGAGCGCCACTCTTTTTTTCATCGGCGTTGTCGGGGTCCTGGTGCGTCGAAACGCCATCATTGTTTTCATGTCGATAGAAATCATGTTGAACGCCGTCAATCTCAGCCTGATCGCCTTCGACAACTATCTGGGCCAGCACGACGGCCAGGTTTTCAGCTTTATGGTCATCTGCGTGGCCGCCGCGGAGGTTTCGGTGGGACTGGCGATTATCATCTCCTTGTTCCGCAACAAACCCACAATCAACCTGGACGAATTCAACCTGTTGAAATGGTAACGCCCTGATATGCTCTCATTGGCTTGGCTGGTACCTACATTTCCCCTGATCGGCTCGATCGTCAACGGGTTTTTCGGCCTGCGGATCGGCAAAAAGGCCGTCGGCGCGGTGGCCTGCGGCTCCGTCGCCCTGTCATTCGCCGTCACCCTCCTGATGCTCATGGGCCTGATCGCCCTGCCCGAAGACCAGCGGCTGTACGAGCAAGTCCTGTTCACCTGGATCGGCGCCGGCGACTTTGTCGCCGAGTTCGGCCTGCAAATCGACCCGCTTTCCATGGTCATGATGATGGTCGTGACCGGCGTGGGCTTTCTGATCCACGTCTACTCCATCGGCTACATGCGCGAGGAGTACAGCTACTACCGTTTCTTCGCGTATTTCAACCTGTTCATGTTTTCCATGCTGTTGCTGGTCATGGGAAACAATTTTCTCCTGATGTTCATCGGCTGGGAAGGGGTCGGACTCTGCTCCTATTTCCTGATCGGTTATTACTTTGAGAAGAAATCCGCCTGCGACGCCGGGACAAAAGCATTCATCGTCAACCGCATCGGCGACTTCGCCTTCCTGCTGGCGATTATGTACATTTTTAATATGTTCGGTTCGATCGACTTCACCACGGTGTTTGCCGCCACCCCGACCACCCTGATTTACGGAAGCGAGACGGCAACCGTCATCACCCTGCTTTTGTTTGTCGGCGCCACCGGGAAATCCGCCCAGATTCCGCTCTACACCTGGTTGCCGGACGCCATGGAAGGGCCGACCCCGGTCAGCGCCCTGATCCACGCCGCCACCATGGTGACCGCCGGGGTGTATATGGTCGTACGGTGCCAGGCGCTGTTCCTGATGGCCCCCCTCACCATGACGACCGTAGCTTTTATTGGCGCGGGAACCGCCGTGTTCGCCGCCACCATCGGCATGGCCCAAAACGATATCAAGCGCGTCCTCGCCTATTCCACCGTCAGCCAGATCGGCTACATGTTTTTGGGATGCGGCGTCGGGGCGTTCACCGCCGCTATTTTTCATCTCGTCACGCACGCCTTTTTCAAGGCCTGCCTGTTTTTGAGTTCGGGGAGCGTGATCCACGGACTGCACGGCGAGCAGGACATGCGCAAAATGGGCGGATTGAAATCCCATTTCCCCATCACCTATAAAACGTTTTTGGTTTCGACCATCGCCATTGCCGGTATCCCGCCGCTGTCGGGCTTTTTCAGCAAGGACGAGATTCTGTTTCATTCCCTGGTGGACGGCAATATTCTTCTCTGGGGGATGGGCATCGGCGGGGCCATGCTCACCGCCTTTTACATGTTTCGCCTGATCTTCATGACTTTTCACGGGGAATCCCGGGTGGATCCCGACGTGCATCCGCATGAATCGCCGAACGTCATGACCCAGCCCTTGATGATTCTCGCCGGTCTGGCGTTCGTTGGCGGAATCCTGGGGATTCCCCTGATCAAGGGATGGCACATTCTGCACCATTGGCTGGAACCGGTTCTGCAGTTCGATATGCAAACCGCCCTCGCCCATTCCGCCCAAACACTTGAAACACACGGCCACCCCGTGCCCACGTGGTCTCATCTTCTCGAACCTAAGGACACGCACAACGTGACCTTGGAAATTTTTCTGATGGTACTCTCCGTAGGAGTCGCCGTTTTCGGCATCGCTATGGCTTATCTCTTTTACATCAAGCGCCCCGACCTGCCGGACAAGGTCACGCAAAACCAGTGGGGTTACGACTTGGTGAGAGACAAATACAGGGTCGATGAATTCTACGATGCGACCGTGGTGAAACCCACCATGGACGGGTCCCTTTTCCTTTGGAAGCAGGCGGATGCCCGGGCCGTGGACGGCGCCGTCAACGGCGTCGCGCAGATTATCGGCTGGCTCAGCGATAAAGCGCGCCCGTTCCAATCCGGATTCGTTCGCAATTACGCCCTGTTTATCGTTGTCGGATTCATTACTCTATTACTGGTGGCTTTTTAGCGGATCCATGTTCCTAACATTCGTCACATTTTTGCCGCTGGTCGGCGCACTGGTTTTAGCGTTCTTCCCCAAAAAGGAAGAAGGCCTGATCAAGCAATTTGCACTGGCGATAGCCGTTGCCGATTTCCTGCTCTCGCTGGTTTTTTACGCCAAGTTCGACCTGGCCACGCACGAAATGCAGTTCGCCCAGACCATCCCGTGGATTCAGGCCTGGGGCATCAGCTACCACGTCGGCATGGACGGCATCTCCCTTCTGCTGTACATCATGACCACCTTCCTGACGGCAGTCTCCGTCCTCGCTTCCTGGCATGTCAAGAAGTACATCAAGGAATACATGATCTCCATGCTGGCGCTTTCCACGGGAATGCTGGGGGTGTTCATCGCCCTGGATTTTTTCCTGTTTTACGTTTTTTGGGAATTGCAACTGGTTCCCATGTACGTCATCATCGGCGTTTGGGGGGGACCGCGCCGGGTTTACGCCGCGGTCAAGTTCTTTCTGTATACCGCCGTCGGATCGCTCCTGATGCTGGTGGCCATCATCGTCATCTATTTCCTGAACTTCTCCGAAACCGGC
Organism: Nitrospinales bacterium; assembly: GCA_046757665.1. Classification (GTDB taxonomy): domain Bacteria; phylum Nitrospinota; class Nitrospinia; order Nitrospinales; family JAJDAT01; genus JBHHYO01. The sequence goes on along the minus strand of JBHHYO010000021.1, from coordinate 22,071 downwards.
GTTTACACGACCGATATTTTATACATCACCGAGCATTTGCACATTCCCCTCGACACGCAAAAATGGCTGTTCCTGGCGTTTTTCATGGCGTTTGCCATCAAGGTGCCCATGTTCCCTTTTCACACCTGGCTACCGGACGCGCATGTGGAAGCGCCGACGGCGGGAAGCGTCATCCTCGCCGGGGTTCTGCTGAAAATGGGAACCTACGGTTTCCTGCGCTTTAATCTGCCGCTGTTTCCCCAGGCCAGCAACGAGTTCCTGCCCTTGATCGCCGTTCTCTCGATCATCGGCATCATTTACGGCGCGCTGGTCTCGCTGGTTCAGGAAGATTTGAAAAAACTCGTCGCCTACTCCAGCGTCAGCCATATGGGTTTCGTGATGCTGGGGATTTTTGCCTTCAACCATTATGGCATCCAGGGAGCGCTCATCCAGAACATCAACCACGGTCTGAGCACCGGCGCCTTGTTCCTGCTCGTCGGGATGATTTACGACCGCCGGCACACCCGGCTCATCAAGGAGTTCGGCGGGCTGTCGAAGCAAATGCCCAAATTCGCCATCTGTTTCATGATCGTCGCCCTGTCCTCGATCGGACTGCCGGGAATGAACGGTTTTGTCGGCGAGTTCCTGATCCTGCTGGGCATTTTTCAAGTCAACGCCATGTACGCGGCCCTGGCGACCAGCGGCGTGATCTTCGCCGCCTGTTATATCCTGTGGATGTTTCAACGGGTCATGTTCATGGAATTGAAAAATCCGAAAAACCAGAAACTCGACGACTTGACTTTTCGCGAGCTTTGCATGTTGGCGCCCATTATACTTCTGATTTTTTGGATCGGACTGTATCCCAAACCGTTTTTGAAAACATTCGACGCCTCGGTCACTCATCTCCTCGTCAAGGTGGACCCGGCCAATTTCAGGCCGGGCAAGGAGTTGGAACGGCACGCCTTGCTGGAGGAACTGCCGGCGTCGGCAAAAGTCGAAGAACCGGCAAAAAAACCTTAACGATCTAACTCAAGGATTGTTCACGTGGACCTTATTCCCGCACCCGATGTCGATTTGATCAGTCTGGCCCCCGTGCTGATTCTCAGCGTATTCGGTTTTGGGGTGCTCATCCTCGACCTGTTTATCGGCAAAAACAAAACCTTGCTGGTTTACATCAGCCTGGTCGGACTGCTGGTAACGGCGGTCGGCGCTTTTGCCAAGCAGGGACTGCCGGCGTACTCCTTCAGCAAGGGCTACGTCGTGGACGACCTGTCGGTTTTTTTCACCATCATTTTCTGCTTCAGCTCCGCCCTGACCCTTTTGCTTTCGGACAATTACAACCGCCGCGAAAAGATCAAGGCCGGGGAATATTACAGCCTCGTTTTATTCTGCACGGTGGGCATGATCCTGCTGGCCTCCGCCAACAACCTGATCATGGTGTTCCTGGGAATCGAAATTGTTTCCATTTGCCTGTACGTGCTGGCGGGGATTCGGCGGGACAACCTGGCCTCCAACGAGGCCGCGCTGAAATATTTTTTGCTCGGCGCGTTTTCGACGGGCTTTCTGCTTTACGGCATGTCCCTCATGTACGGGAGCGCCGGGTCGACCAACCTGCAGGAAATCGCCGCCGCGGCCGCCGCAACCGATAACGGCCTCAACATCCTCATGGTGCTGGGCGTGGTGCTGTTCATTATCGGGTTCGGGTTCAAGGTCGCCTCCGTGCCCTTCCATATGTGGGCGCCGGATGTTTACCACGGCGCGCCCACGCCGATCACGGCGTTCATGGCCGTCGGCCCCAAGGCCGCCGCGTTCGCCGCGTTCTTCAGGGTTTTCATCACCGCCGTGCCGGACCTGGCCTCCTCCTGGAACCTGCTCATCAGCATCATCGCCGTTTTGAGCATGACCATCGGCAACCTGGGCGCCATCATGCAAACCAACATCAAACGCCTGCTGGCCTATTCCAGCGTCTCCCACGTCGGTTATATCCTGATCGCCCTGGTGGCCAAAAGCTCCATGAGCGCCGCCAGCCTGCTGTTTTACATGCTGTCTTATGCCTTCATGATCTTTGGAGCCTTCGGGATCGTCATCATTCTGGGCCGGAGCGGAAACGAAAACCTGGAGATTAAAAATTACTCCGGGCTGGCCTACAAACATCCCGTTCTGGCGCTCAGCATGGCGATTTTCATGCTTTCCCTGGGAGGCTTGCCGCCCTTTGCCGGGTTCGTGGCGAAATTTTATATTTTCAGCGCCGCGCTGAGCGAGGGCTACGTCATTCTGGTCGTCATCGCCGTTCTCAACAGCGTCATTTCCTTTTACTATTATCTGAAGGTTATCGTCTACATGTACATGCAAGAGGCCGAGGACGAGTTTCAACCCACCCTGGCGCCGCTTTCCCTGCTGGTGGTCGGCATCGCCGCGTCAGGCACCGTTCTGCTGGGCGTTCTGCCCGGCCCGGTCATCGCCCTGGCCCAGATCGCCACCCTGCCCTGAATACCGCGCCCCCTCTTTTCCCGCCGGGGAGCCGCAAAAATCAGGTATGATAATCTAAAAGGAAACCCCCGATTTTTCACAGGTACAGCCGCCATGAAAATGAATCATTTGTCCAAGGAAAAAGTCGATCAGGTCATGCAAAAAGTCCAGGAGGTTCTGGCGGACGGCGAGTTTCACCAAGACAAGATGGAAGAGATTTTCAATCTTTCGGAGGTGGAGGGAGAAAAGTTCCTGGAATGCAAAGCCAACCCCCTGCAACAGGACAAAGTCAATTTCGAGCTTGACGCCGAAAAGGGAATCCGCTTTTTCGATCCCTTCAATTTCTTTACGCGGGGGATTTACAAGGACGTGGACGGGTGGTCGCGCTGGACCCTGGAAAACCTGAAAGACCCCTGGACGTAAACCCGCTGAGGGTATTCCCAGCCGCGCCGACTGGCCGGAACGCGGAGCTGGAATGCTTGCCGTCCGTCAAACCTTCTTTTTCGCTTCCTGATCGGCCTGGTCCTTGGCGAAATCGTAACTGCCCTTTTTGGGCAATGATGCCGTAAACGCGGCGGCCTCGTCTTCCCGTTTCTTGTCCCGCGCGTCCAGCTCGGCTTGCAGTTTTTCGCGGGCCAGCCGTTCCCGCTCTTCTTTTTCCTCGGGGGTCAACTCCTTGGTGTTTTGGCTTTCCTGCAACTGGGCCTGGGCGTCTTCGCCCGCCGCGCCATCGTCGAGTTTGACGTCCTCGCTCTCGGCCTCCTTCATGGATTTTTTGAAATTCTTGATACTGCGGCCAAACGCACTGCCGATCTCCGGCAACTTACCGGCGCCGAAAATAATCATGATAATGACCAGAATGATCATTAATTCCGGAAAACCTATTCCCATCATGGCGAAAAATCCCCTCACAAAAACGTGATCGTAAAATCAAACGAGCCGCGTCCGCCGCCCGAATAGCAACTCCCGCTTATGAAACAAGCCGATAAGGCAGTCTAGCGTCTTTCGCGCGCCAATATCAAGCGAAATCCCAAAATAATTTCCCCGGACGCGGGAAAACCAAGCCGCCGCTCCGGCATCATGAAACCCGAACCGGAGAGCCTTTCAAGCGCTCCGCAGTTTCGCAATGGTTTTCTTGTAATTTTTACCGTTGAAAATGGCCGAACCGGCCACCAGCACATTGGCTCCGGCTTCCTTGATCGACCGCACGTTCTCCGTGGTAATGCCACCGTCCACTTCCAGGTCGATCCCGCCTCCGCAGGCATCAATGATTTCGCGCAGGCACTGGATTTTATCGAGCACCGACGGGATGAATTTTTGCCCCCCGAAACCGGGATTCACCGACATCAGCAGAACCAGGTCCACGTCATTGATGATTTCCTCCAGCAGGGACAGCGAAGTCGCCGGATTCACCACCACGCCGGCCCGGACTTTATGGTCCTTGATGTTTTGAATGGAGCGGTTGAGGTGGGCACACGCCTCCACGTGCACGGTAAGGATGTCCGCCCCCGCCTCGACGAACTCGCCGACGTACTTGTCGGGGTTCTCGATCATCAAATGCACGTCGAGAGGCAGGTCCGTCGCCTGGTTGACCGCTTCCACAACCGCGGGCCCCACGGTGAGGTTGGGGACGAAATGACCGTCCATCACATCAATATGAATCCAATCCGCGCCGGCCTTTTCGACCGCCCGGATTTCATCCCCCAGCTTGCCGAAATCCGCGGAGAGGATGGAAGGCGCAATTTTCACCATGTACTTTGCTCTCTCAAGACATTCAGCCAATAAAAAACAGATCAAGCGAGGGAAGAATAACACAATCCCGGAATTTTTCCCATTTCATTGAGAGCGGCTTTCTATATAATAACTCCATTTAAATTGAAACGCCGGGACCATGCCCGAAAATCGAAAAGCTCAAACCAGCGCCGGAAAACCCGCGGTGACGATGGACTATAACACGCCGGTGCTGGCGGTGTTGATCGGGGCTCTGGTGGGCGGCGCGTCCAGTGTTTTTCTCTGGATGCTCGACTTGTCCGGCAGGGCGTTTTCCGCCGACGGGCTTTCCTCTCTCGGCATACCCGCCGATATTCATTTCGTGCTTCTGCCTCTCATGCCCATGTTTGGGGGATTGATTGTCGGCGCGATTTGCCGTTTCATTCCGCGCGCCGTCGAGGAAAACGGCGTTCACGCCGTTATCCACAGCATCGCTCGCAAAGACAGCAAAATCGGCGGCGGAACCATTCTTGTCTGCGCCGCCAACTCGGCCGTCACCATCGGTTCCGGCGGGGCGGCGGGGCGGCACGGCCCCATGGTGCAGATCGGCTCGGCCATCGGCTCGCGCCTGGGACAACTGTTTTCCCAGCCTCCGGAACGCTTGCGGATATTCGTCGGTTGCGGCGCGTCCGCCGGTATCGCCGCGACATTCAACGCCCCCCTGTTCGGGATTTTGTTTACCCTGGAAGTCATCCTCCGGGACTACCGCCTGCACACCTTCAGTCCCATCGCCATTTCCGCCGTTCTGGGAGCGATGATCAGCCGGAGCCTGGAAGGCAACCAGCCGATCTTTCAAATTTCCATTGCCGAATGGGCGAATTATGGAGAAATTGTTTTTTATATCCTGCTGGGCGCCGTTTGCGGCCTGGTGGCGGCGTTGTTCATCAAGGTTTATTTCCGCACCGAGCATTTTTTTGACGAATGCCCCATCCCTCCCGGCCTGCGGCCGGCGCTGGGGGGCCTGCTTGTCGGCGTCCTGTCTGTTGCCGCGCCACAGATTCTGGGCAGTGGTTACGATTTCATGCAACAGGCTTTAAACGAGGAGCTTTTCTGGGGCTGGGCCCTGGGGCTGGTGGTGCTGAAAATTTTCGCGACTTCCGCCACGCTGGGGTCGAGAGGGCTGGGCGGCATCCTGGCGCCGTCGCTGTTCATGGGCCTGCTGACCGGCGGCGCCTGCGGCACGGCAATACATGCCCTTTTCCCCGAACTGGCCGCGGAAACCTACGCCATCGTCGGCATGGGGGCCGTTGCCGGGGCCGTCATGCAGGCTCCCTTGACCAATGTCATGATGCTGGTGGAATTCACCGGCGGTTATTCCCTGATTCTGCCCGCACTGACGGCTTGCGTCGTCGCTTCCCACACCATGCGGCTTTTCCAGAAAAATTCGATTTTCCTTGAAAAACTTCTGGCGCTGGGCATCCAGATCCGGCGTGGCGGCAAACATTCCTGAAAAGAGATCAAAAGCCCGCCTGCCGGCTCACTTTATTTTCTGCAAGCCCAGGGTCTCGCGGAAGAGGTGCTTGATGACGAAAAGAATGTTTTCCTTGCGCTCCGCCAGCCGCCTCAACGTGTAAGGCAACCAGGATTTCCCGTAAGGAACGTAAATCCGGGTCTGGTAGCCTTTTTCCAGCAAAATCTTTTGCAGGTCACGGCGAACGCCGTACAACATCTCAAAATAAAAGCTCCGGGGATCGATTTTTTCCCTGGCGATGAATTTCAGGATTTTCCGGATCAGGTACTCGTCGTGCGTGGCCATGGCGGGCAAATACCCCTCTTTCAGCAGGAGACAAGCCAGTTTCAGGAAATGCGCGCGCACGTCGTCCATGGACTGAAAGGCGATTCCGGCGTTTTCCTTGTAAGCTCCCTTGCACAGGCGAACCGACACGCCATGGCGGATCATGGTTCGCACGTCGTCTTCCGTTCGGTACAAATAAGCCTGCAAGGCGATGCCCAGATTTTTATGCGTCTCGTGCAAATCCAGGCACAAGTCGATAGTGCGTTGCGTGGAATCCGAACCTTCCATGTCGAAACGCACGCTGTGATGCCCGGCGGCCTCGAGAATTTCCGTCACGTTTTTTACGCAAAGCGCCTCGCTGATATCCAGTCCCATCTGGCTCAGCTTGATGGAGAAATCCATCGTATAAGAATCCTGCCCCACCTCGCGCAACAGGTCGAGATATTCCTGCTTGGCATTTACGGCTTGCTCCTCGGTCAGGGTATGCTCCCCCAGGATGTCCACCGAGGACTGAAACCCCGATCCGTTCAGGTCGCCGATGGAGCGCAAAACCGTGGGCAGGTCCTCCCCGGCGATATATCGTTTGGCAATGGGATAAAGCAGGTGCATGATGAGTCCTGGATGTTTTTCAGACAAGCGGCGGCGCGCCACGCCGCTTTCCTCCCGAAATTGCCGGGCGCAACAATGTATTCTCTAATATTAGTATAATTCCAACGGCTGGAATTATCATGTTGCATTTGAATCTTTTCCGGTTTTCGGGTAGTTTACCGATGGGCCAGGCCGGCCGATCCGTCCCGGCGGTTTGCGGCCTTTAATATCCAACTGTAATTTCCCATGAAGGGGGTTGTCGCCATGAAACTTGGAAAAAAGATTCTGTGTCTGCTGGTTTTAATTCCCACCCTTGGCGGTTGTGTCCTGACCAAGGTGGTATCGACTCCCATGCGCCTTGGGGGCGCCGTGGTTTCCATCGTTCCCGGCGTCGGCAACACGGCCCATGACGCCATTGATGAAGCCGCGGACCATATTGACGATATTCCCATTTAACGGAGCAGGTATTTTTCAATTTTTGTTTTTTTCGGGAGGTAGCGCCGTGGAGTTGCACACTATTTTAATGACGGGCCTGGCGGGAATCGCCGCCATCGCCGTAATCTTTTATTTTATGTCGGGGAAAAACCCCGAGTAACGATTTCGCTCGAAGACCCGCCCAGAAACCGGGTGGCAAATGTGTAACGATTGAAGCCGTCCGGATTGAAGCCAGCCCGCCTTCTTGTATAATGAATACAAATGAACCGCCGACAATACGACATCGTCATCATCGGCGCCGGGGTGATCGGACACAGCATCGCCTTCCGCCTCAAGCGGCGCGCCGCGGATTTGCGCCTCGCCGTGCTGGGCGATCCCATGAATTCGCTGATGGCCTCCCGCGCCGCCGCGGGAATGCTGGCTCCCTTTGGCGAGCACGACCGGGACGACCGCATCTTCCGCTTTTGCCGCGAATCGCTGGACAAGTACCCCCAATTCGTGGAGGAAGTGACGGCGGTCGGCGGAGTCGGGATTTACTTGTCCATGGCCGGATCGATCATGCCGCATTGCCTGACGAAAGACCGCTGGGACGACCGCCTGAAATTTTTCCGGGACACGCGGATCCCCCACGAAGTCTGGCCCGCCGACGTGGTGAAAAAGAAAATGCCCTACCTCTCCGACCAATGCGGCGCGGCGATCTGGGTGGGCGAGGGGCAGGTCAACAACCGGCAGTTGCATGACGCCCTGACCGCCGCCTCCGGCAAACTGGGAATCGACATCATCAACCGCAACGTAACGGGGTTCACCCGCGACGCCTCGTCAATCGGCGAAGCCCTGACCGGCGGGGGAGAACCGGTTCGCGGGAAAAAGTTTGTCCTCGCCGGCGGCAGTTGGTCCACCCAGTTGGCGAAAGGTCTCGGCGTAACGCTTCCCCTCAAACCCATCAAGGGGCAAATGTGCCGGTTACTGGTGAAAGACAACCGCCTCGATTATACGGTTCACGGATTTCTGACCTACATCGCGCCCTGGCGCGGCGGGCACGGATTTGTGCTTGGCTCCACCATGGAAGACCGCGGATTCGACCCGCGAGTAGAGGAAGGGGCGATCCGCGCGTTGATCGAAAACGCGGCGGCGGTACTCCCCTGCCTGCGGGAAGCTCCGCTCGCCGAAACCTGGACCGGCCTGCGCCCCGCCGCCGAGGACCACATGCCGGTGATGGGCAAAAGCGCGCGCTTCGACAATCTGTATTATTCCACCGGACACTTTCGCAACGGCATTCTGCAAACTCCCAACCAGGCCGATTACATGGCGGACACCGTATTGGAAACTCTTGCCGAGGAAATCCGGGAATTTTCTCCCGCCCGGTACAACCTATGAGCCCCAAACCCACGGACCCCAGCCTGGCGCGCGATTTCAACACCATCTGGCATCCCTGCACGCAAATGAAGGATCACGAAACCGTTCCGCCCCTGTTGATCGAACGGGGCGAGGGGGTTTACCTTTATGACCGGGAAAACAACTCGTACCTGGATGTCATCGCCTCGTGGTGGGTGAACCTTTTCGGGCATAACCATCCACGCCTCAATGCCGCCGTAACACAGCAACTCGGCAAAATGGCCCATGTCATGTTCGCGGGCGTCACCCATCAACCGGCCATTGAGCTGGCGGACGCGCTTGTGGAGGCGACGCCGGGCAATCTGACCCGCGTCTTCTTTTCCGACAACGGTTCGACTTCGGTCGAGGTGGCCCTCAAAATGAGCCTGCAATACTGGCGGCAAACCGGCCAGGAACGGCGCACCCGTTTCATCCACCTCAAGGGAGCCTACCACGGGGAAACCCTGGGCGCGCTCGCCGTTTGCGGATTGCCCCTGTTCCGCGAAAAATTCGACACGGCCCTCGCGCAAAACATCGAGGTTGCCGGACCGGACTGCTATCGTTGCCCCTACAACCTGACGCCCGAAACCTGCCGGGCGGAGTGCTTCGAAAGCATGGAAACCGCGTTGAACGACCATCACAACCGCGTCGCCGCAGTGATTGTCGAACCTCTCGTTCAGGGCGCCGCGGGGATGAAAATGTATCCGCCCCTCTATTTGAAAAAATTGCAGGAGGCTTGCGGCGCGTTTGACACGCACGTCATTTACGACGAAATCGCCGTAGGGTTCGGCCGCGCCGGAGCCCTGTTTGTCTGCGAATCCCACGGGCTCAGGCCGACCTTTTTATGCCTTTCCAAGGCCATCACGTCCGGCTATCTCCCGCTGGCGGCGACCCTTACCGAAGAGCGGATTTTCCAAGCCTTTTATGGCGAGTATCCGTCCCTTAAAATGTTTCTGCACAGCCACAGTTACACCGCCAACCCCCTGGCCTGCGCGTGCGCTAATGAAACGTTTTCCCTGTTAAGGGAAAACGGATTCCTGGAAAGCCTGCAACCTAAAATTCGCTTCATGGGCGAGTACGGCGAAAAGTTGCGGGAGCTGAAATGGTGCGGCGAGTTCCGGCAAACCGGAATGATCGCCCGCATCGAACTGGCGCGAAACAGGCAAACCCGGGAACCCTTCCCGCTCGAGAAGCGGCTCGGATACCAAATCTATCTCGAAGGTTTGAAACGCGGCGTGTTGATGCGCCCGCTGGGCAACGTCATTTATTTTATTCCGCCGCTGATCATCTCCAGGGAAGAAATCAAAATCATGATCGACACGGCGTATGACTGTATCCGGGCCGTTCTGGATTCGCCATAACACCGACCCGCGGGATATCGGTTGACAACGTTCCGAGCGGCAAGGATAATAAACTCGCAATTTCGGGGAGAAGCGAGGACACCCTGTTGCCAACCTGATTTTTCCGATCCATTGAATTTATAAAATCAAAACCTCTTTTTGGGGAAAGCTATGCCGGTCGCGGTTGTCGTGGGAATGCAGTGGGGGGACGAGGGGAAAGGCAAAATCATCGACCTCCTCACGGAAAAGGCCGATATCGTTGCCCGTTACCAGGGCGGGCACAACGCCGGACATACGATCTGTTTCGACGGCAAGGAGGTTGTCCTGCATCTGATTCCTTCCGGGATATTCCGCGACAACACGTTCTGCGTGATCGGCAACGGGGTGGTGGTCGATCCGGCGGCCCTGGTCGATGAAATTCGCCAACTGGAGGGAATGGGCGTCGATTTTGAAAACCGGCTGATGCTGAGCGACCGCGCCAACATCATCCTGCCTTACCACGGCCTCTCCGAGCAGGCCAGCGAGAACTCCGCGACGCGCCGCAAAATCGGCACCACGGGCCGCGGCATCGGCCCCTCCTACGTCGATAAAATCGCGCGCATCGGCCTGCGGATCGGCGATTTTTCGGACCCGGATGCGTTGCGCGAAAAACTGGAAGCCAACTGCCGGGAAAAGGAACTGCTTTTAAAAAACCTGTACAACAAGACATTTCCGGATATCCAGACCCTGACCGCGGACCTTCTGCAATACCGGGAAATCCTTCTGCAATACATGGGCAACACACACAGCTTTTTGCGAAAAAAAATCGCCGAGCAGAAAAACATCCTTTGCGAAGGCGCCCAGGGCACCATGCTCGACGTGGATCACGGAACGTACCCTTTCGTCACCTCGTCCAACGCCACCGCCGGCGGAGCCTGCACCGGCCTGGGAATCCCTCCCACCGGCATTTCCCGCGTCGTCGGCGTGGTCAAGGCCTACACCACCCGCGTGGGCGAGGGGCCTTTCCCCACCGAACTGTCCGGCGGCAACGGCGATCAATTGCGAATGGACGGCCAGGAGTTCGGCGCCACCACCGGCCGGCCGCGCCGATGCGGCTGGTTCGACGCCGTGGTCGCCAAATACGCCATCGGGTTGAACGGCATCGACTCCATGATCCTGACAAAAATTGACGTGCTGGACCAATTCGACACCATCCAGGTTTGCACGGGATACCGCCACCAGGGCAGGGTGTACGACGAAATGCCGGCGGATATCGAGGTTTTGGAAAATTGCCGGCCCGTGTATACTGAGTTCAAGGGATGGAAACAAAAAACCGTCGGCATCGATTGCCTGAAAAATTTTCCCGACAACGCCAGACGATACATTCACGGACTGGAAGACCTTCTCGGCGTCGGTTTCATGATCGTTTCCACCGGTCCGGGAAGAGACCAAACGATTCGGTTGGAAGAGCTGTTTTGAAATTCAAGTTCGAGGACAAAGCCCTGGAGTTCCTGCGCGCCAGGGGCGCGTCGGAATTGACGCTGGATATCGAGGAAATTTCCACTCCTTGTTGCACCAGCCGACTGCCGGAAGTCAAGCTTTCGCACACCCCGCCCCGGAACCCCGACCGCTACCGGAATTTCTCCGTCCGGGGAATCAACGTCCATGTATCCAAAATGCTGCGCACCGGGAACACCCTGACGGTGTTTCTTTCCAAACCGTTTAAAAAACTGGAAGTGGCGGGGTTGAATCTCGTATTATAAAGTTGTGTCGTAACTGATTCCAGGTCATGCTTCGACAAGCTCAGCATGACGGAGGCATCCCGACACGACAAAGGCAATCTCGGTGTGACAAATGGCGTCACCCTGAGCCCGTCGAAGGGCGACACCTCTTTTGAAGGTGAATCATGCCGACCATCTTCATTCTGGTTTTTTCCTGTCTGTTTTTTTACTTCGTGGGCTACCGCTATTACGCGGGCCGGCTGGACCGGAACGTCATTCAGCCGGACAACACCCGGCAAACCCCGGCCGTCACGCGCAACGACGGCGTCGATTTCGTGCCCAGCAAGCCGCTGGTGCTGTTCGGGCACAACTTCGCCTCCATCGCCGGCGCCGGGCCGGTCATCGGCCCGATCGTCGCCATGCAACATTTCGGCTGGGCCGTCACCATCGCCTGGGTGCTGATCGGCAGTGTGTTCATCGGCGCGGTTCATGATTACCTGACCCTGATGATCTCCGTGAGAAGCCGGGGAAGCTCCATTGCCGACATCGCCGAAACGGCCATGGGAACACGCGCCAAAATGGTGTTCGCCGCCTTTCTGGTGCTGGCGCTTCTGCTGGTCATCGCCGTTTTCGGGATCGTTGCGGCAAAAACCCTGATCGCCCAGCCGGAAATGGTTGTTCCGACCTTCGCCATCATTCCCGTCTCCATGATCCTGGGATGGGTCATTTATAAAAAGAACGGCAATCTGGCGGCCGCTTCGCTTGTTGCGGTTTGTGTGGTACTGCTCAACATCTATATCGGCTTTCAATTCCCGGTGGAACTTCCGCAAGAGGGCATTGCCGGATTCTCTCCGCTCGTATTCTGGTTCGTGCTTCTTCTGATTTACGCCGCCGTCGCGTCGGTGATGCCGGTGCAAATTTTGTTGCAACCGCGCGATTATCTTTCGACCTACATTTTATTCGGCTCCATGTCCCTGGGTATTTTCGCCCTGTTATGGGTGCGCCCGTCCCTCAACACTCCGGCCTATCTGGGAGCTTTTTCCGAGGGGCAAGGACCGATCTGGCCCATGTTGTTTGTCCTGGTCGCCTGCGGCGCGGTGTCCGGATTCCATTCCCTGGTGGCGGGCGGCACCACCTCGAAACAGTTGTCCGCCGAGGGACAGGGCCGGTTGATCAGTTACGGCGGGATGCTCACCGAGGGCGTCGTCGCCGTGGTGACCGTCCTGCTGGTCAGTGGCGGATTGTACTGGGTCGCCCCGGCGGCGGGCAACATCGACATGGCAACCCTGGGATTCCGGGAAACCTTGAGCAACGGCGGATGGATTCTGGCCTTCGGCAACGGATTCGGCAGTGTCGTCAGCCAGATGCTTCCGTCCCTCGGCTTCACCTTCGCCTCGATGATCGCCGTGCTCGCCCTCAACACCTTCGTGCTGACGACGCTGGACACCTGCGTACGCATCACCCGCTTCATCGTTCAGGAGGCCGCCGGCGACCGGTTTCCGGTGTTTTACAATAAATATTTTGCCACCGCCGCCATCATCGTTTGCGCCTATCTGATCGGAGCGACCGAGGGGTGGGAAAAAATCTGGCCCATATTCGGGGCGACCAACCAACTGATCGCATCGGTGGCCCTGTTCGTCGTCTCCACCTACCTCATAGGAGTGAAGAAGCCCACCGCGTATACCCTTTACCCGGCGGTCTTCATGCTCGTCACGACCATAGGCGCCCTGGCCTGGCAGTCCTACACGTTTTTTGTTTCCCCCGTGCCCAACCTCATTCTGGGCAGTCTGGGGATACTGCTCATCGGGCTGGCCCTGTTCGTCGGTAGCGAGGCCTGGCAGGTGCTGAAAGGCCACCGCGGCGAACAACTCAAAACCGTCCCATCGAAAGCGTGAAACAAACCAGACACCGCGGCCGATTTACAATCGTCACATGCTTGATTTTTGTTTTAAATATATTATGATGAAAACATCCCTTTGGTTTTGTTTTGCCCCATTTGTATTGCGGGCGGGTTGGTGATCCGTGAAGCTAAGCGAAGTCTTAAAGCGCCAGGCCGAGTTGAAGGAAAAAGGCAAGGCTCCCCCGACGGAGCCCTCCGCCGTATCGTCCGGCTCCGGCAGAAAATCCATTATTAAAGTGTTGCGCGCCCGCGAAACGCCCAACCCCAATGCGCGGCAATATGTTCTCAACGCCGTCATCCTCGATCGCGGTAGCAGGTCCTATAACGCCAAGGCCGACGGCAAGGGCGACCTTCTGGCTGAAAGACTGTTCGAAATGCGCGGCGTGCGCTCGGTTTTCATCATGGACAATTTCGTGACGGTGACGAAGGACGAAGCGGTCGACTGGAACCCCTTCGGCGACCAGGTGTGGAACACCATTGCGCGTCATGCGGCCTATTATGAATCGGAGGCCAAAGAAAAACCCGCCGCACTGGACGTGGAAAACTTCATGTCACTTTCCCGCGAAGAAAAAATGCAGGCGATCGAAATGGTGCTGAACCGCTCCATTCGCTCCAACCTGGCGCGTGACGGCGGCGGCGTCGAACTCAAGGGTCTGGAGGGCAGTGTCATCCACATCCACTACGAGGGCGCCTGCGGCAGTTGCCCGACCTCCCTGACCGGAACCCTGCAATACATCGAAAAACTGGTGAAACAACAACTGCATAACGACCTGACCGTTAAACCGGTTTGAAAACCACAACTTTTATTATTGAGGCTGTGTCGAATATGAAAAAGTATTTGCCGGCGCTGTTCGCAGTGATCCTTGTTTTGGGATTCGCCCAGCCAGGCGACGCGGGACAGCGCGAAAAGATTTTACGCAACGAACTGTCTTATCTTGCGGAACTCCCCGACGTTCAATGGGTCGAGTTTGAAAAAAACCAGGTGTACATCGGCTGGAAAAACAAACCGGCCAACTTCGCCGAAATCAACCACCACGCCGCCGTACAGGGCAACAAGGCCATCGGATTCAAGGTAGTCGTCTGGTCCGTGCGCGCCGACCAGCAAGGCTGGCGGCCCGGAGACAGCCGCCCCACCTGCTTCGCCAGCGCCATCCGCTGGGAAGTGGACAGCTCAAGCTGTCACTGAGTTCCGCGGCTCGCGGGTTTTCACTTGTTTTATTTTCCGCCTTTCAGCAAGGAATTCTGAAGGCTCAATATGCCCTTGAGGATTTTTTCGGGCGCGGGCAAAGTGGATTTGGCGGCGTCAAAGCTGATTTTGGGATGATCCAGCGTGCCGGCGATGTTGAAATGAGTTTCAACGGTCCCGCCTCCCCCTCCCCCGGTCAGCAGGTTGCCGAGCAGAAGAATCGTCCGGGCCGCCTCATCCGCCAACTGCAGAGGTGTGGCCTTGATCTTTGCGTCGATGCGCCCGGTGGGCAGGTCCACCCTGCCTTTTGCGGCCAGCTTCAATTGACTGCCGTCCAACCTCAAGTTATCCGTGGAAAGAACGCCCCCGGCCAGGTGAAAATCTCCGCCAAAATATTTATAGCCGAGACCCGGACGGCCATTTTCCGGAATCGCGTGAAGATTCAATAATTGCAAAAAGGTTTCGACAAAACCGGCCGCCGGGACAGTTCCATCGGTGAGTTTGACGTTCACTTTTCCCGACAATCCGCGGGTCGCGGCAGACTCGGTCAAGCGGCCCCGCAGTCTGCCGGCAAATTGTAGCAGGCCGGTCAGCTTGTTTTTCGTTACTTCCTCCGCTCGCAATTCCATGGCCGAAAATTGCGTGTCATAGCTTCGCCGACCGATTGCGTAATCGCCTGTCACGCGGATTTCCCCGTGGCCCGGCAAAGCGCGGCCCTGGGCCAGGTGGATTTTCCCCGGCGACACAAGAAGACGGCCGGTTATTTTCCGCAAATCAACGGTGTTGATTTTCGCGCCCTGCAAAGCAAACTTCACGGTACCCCGGTCTCGATTCAACGATTCCAAATCAACAACGGCGCGGCGAGCCGCATACCGCCGGTCGCCCGACACCAGGTTCTCGCCATTCAGCGTCCCGCTGACATGGATGTCCTGCGGTTTGAGGGAGCGCCCGGCGGCCCGCAACGCGCCCGAAACCCGGCCCTCGGAAAAGACGCCGTTTCCCGTTCCAGAACGCTCAAGCCGAGCCGGATTTATGTCGTTAAACTGCAAGTGGGAATCCAGGGAAAACGACCGAAAATCGGACGGGTTTTTCCCCGGCTGTAAAGTCATGTCCAGGAGAAAATTTCCATCCGCAAACCGGCCATGCACCGTTTGCGAGAATTTTCCCTTTTTCAAGACCCCTTCAACTTCGATGCCTGGAACGAAAAATTCATAGCCTTCCACGCTCAACGAAGTGTTCCGGGCTTGAAGTTCAACCTCGACGTCAACGTTCTTCTGAAAGAAATCGAGGTCGGCCAGACGGTTCAGGGGAGCGTCCACATTCAAGGAAACTTTCTCGACGGTTGCGGACCAGGACGGCGCGGCGGCGGAAGAATTTTTGCCCGGCTCGTCCAGATAAACCGTCAGAACCGGTTTGAGGAGAATCGCTCTCTTGATTTTGATCCGGCGGCTCAGTAGGAATGTCGGGTCGACTTCCAGGAACAGGGATTCGGCGGCAAACAGCTCCCGGGATTCCGAGCGGGCTTGCAGTTCTCCCGCCTTGAGTCCCAGGACCGGGAAAAAGCTGAGGTCCAAAGTTTGCATTTCCACCTGATAGCCCGTCGCCTCGGAAATTTTGACGGCCAGGGGTTTGCGGAGGGTTTCGGGATCAACAAAAATCACCGCAAGCAAAACCGCGGCGGCGAGCAGGCCCAGAAGCAAAGCAAGAGCGGCGGCAACGCGCCATGCCATTTTTTTCGGTGAGAGCGCCTGGTTTGTTCCGCCTTGCATCGTTTTCAACCTTCGTCGGGAAAGAGGAGTTGCTTCTTATACATACCATGAGGCGGCGTTTCCGGTGTCGATAAAATGCTATGATAGGATGTATAAAGTGCATCGCATGGAGAGAAAACGGCAATGAAAATAAGGGGTAAACCGCGCGGTTTTTTACTGCTTGTCGTCCTTGTGGGGCTTGGCGCATGGGCCAATGACCAGGGGTACCTGCAACCCTATGTTAAAAAAATAATGTCAGCGGGCAACCCGGGACCGACGGTCACCACAAAGGATTTCGAGTTTAAAAAAGTGACGCGCAAGGACATGCACCAAACCGTGCTGGCCACCGGATCCGTCTCCCTGAAAACCGGCGCCGAGGTTAAAATCGGCTCCCGGATTTCCGGGCAACTGAAGGAGCTGTACGTGCAGATCGGCGACTTCGTGCAGGCCGGAGACGTCATTGCCATTGTGGAGCACGATGACTTGATGTCCCGCGTAGCCCAACGGAAGGCCGAGTTAAAGGCGGAAGAAGCCCACCTGGAGAAAATCCTCAGTGAAGGCCCCCTTGAACTCGGCAAAATCCAGGCCGAAATCGAGGAACTGCAATTCAAAATCAAACTGTCCAAAAAAATGCTGGCGCGCAACCGCGAGTTGAACCGCCAGGGCGTGGTTTCCGCCACCATGCTGGACCAGGCGGAGGAAGACCTCAACGTCCTCGGAGCCCAGGTCAAGCTGGCCCGGGAAAATCTGAAACTCAAAAGAACCCAGCTGGAGAACGATATCAAACTCCGGGAAGCTAATATTGAGAAGGTCCGCGCCTACCTGGAGGAAGACGAGACCCGCTTGTCCTACGCCACCATCACCGCACCCATTGACGGCATCGTCGCTTCCATTTCCACGCAAAAAGGCGAAACCGTGGCCGCCAGCATGAGCGCGCCGACCTTTGTGACCCTGATCGACTTGAGACAACTGGAAGTTATGGTGTTTGTCGATGAAACGGATATCGGCCAGGTGCAGTTGGGCCAGGAAGCCCTGTTTACGGTGGACAGCTACCCCGATAAATTTTTCAAGGGTGTCGTGCGCGACATCCATCCCAAGGCGGTGATCAAGGATAACGTGGTCAACTACGAGGTGATCCTGGAAATCGCTCCGGCCAGTATCGCCCTGCTCCGTCCGGAGATGACCGCCAACGTCGTCATCACCACCGACAAGAAAAGCAATGTCCTGGCCATTCCCAAACAGGCCATCAAACGCAAGGGCAAAAAGGAATTCGTCACGGTCAACTTGAACGGCAGGCTGGCGGAGCAACCGGTCACGACCGGCTGGCGGGACGAGGGATTCCTCGAGGTGTTGTCCGGACTGAGTGAGGGCGACCGGGTCGGGATCCCCATCAAACCCAAGCTGGACATGCGGGGGCCCGGCAGACGCAGGCGCTCATGAGCCTCATTCAGATCGAAAACATCCGCAAGAGTTATAAAAACGCCGATTTTGAAACCGAGGTTCTGAGGGGAATTTCGATCGACATCGCCGCGGGCGAATACATCAGCGTGATCGGCCCCTCGGGCGCGGGGAAAAGCACCTTGATGACCATTATGGGTTGCCTGGCTCAACCGTCGAGCGGCTCGTACATTCTGGACGGCGAGGAGGTCAACCGGCTGAGCGACCGGGAACTGTCCCGCGTACGCAACGAGAAAATCGGTTTCGTCTTCCAGGCGTTTCATCTTCTGCCGGGGGTCAGCGCCCTGGACAACGTCATGATGCCCCTGATCTACTGCCGGGAAGTGCCTAGCGACGCAAAACAGCGCGTCGAAAGCGTCCTCGCCAAGGTGGGGCTGGCGCATCGTATGCGCCATACGCCGGGGCAGATGTCGGGCGGCGAACAACAGCGGGTCACCATCGCCCGGGCCATCATCAACCAACCCAAAATCATCATGGCCGACGAACCCACCGGCAACCTCGATTCGAAAAACAGCGCGGAGATCATGAATATCTTCGATAACTTGAACGCGGAGGGAAACACGATTATCCTGATAACACACGATGCGGAGGTGGCGGCGCACGCCTCCCGCATCATCAAGATGAAGGACGGCCATATCGAGTCGGATGAAACCCAATGAGAGTGTTACGGAATTTTATCCAGGCCCTGCGCGGCTTGATGACCAACCGGGGCAACACCGTGTTGATGATGCTGGGAATGATCGTCGGCATCGCCTCGCTCACGGTTATCATGGCGATCGGCGAGGGCGCCCGCGTCAAGGTCATGAACCGCATCACGGCGGTTGGATTCGGGCCGGACTCGTTTTCCGTGTACGCGGGCGCGGGGCGGCTGTTTTTCAGACGCTCGGCCACGCCCACTTCCATGACCGTGCAGGACGCCGACGACATCCGCGCCATCCCCACCGTCCGCCTGTCCATCCCCCGGCAACGCAAGCGCATGAAACTCATCTACAAAAAAAACTTCACCAACACCCGGATGTACGGCATGACCCCGGAGTGGCCGTATGCCTGGCGATGGCCCCTGAGCGACGGCAGATACTTCACCGACGACGACATGCAACGCAAACGCAAAGTCATGATCCTCGGTTCCACGCCGGCCAGAAAACTGTTCGGATCGGAAGACCCCATCGGCAAAATCGCGCGGCTGGATCAGATATTCTTTACGGTAATCGGCGTCCTGCGGGAAAAAGGCATGACGGAAAGCGGTTACGACCCGGATGACCGCGTGGTCATCCCGCTGACCACCGCCACTTCCCGGGTGCTTCATCAAACGCATCTGCACAGCATCCGGATCATGACCACAAGCCCGGAAGTGGTCGATGCGACCATGGAGGAGGTCAAGCAAATCTTGAGAAGAAACCACAACCTGTCGCCGCTGGCGGAGGACGATTTCCGATTCGTCACGCCGGCGGGCATTTTGCGGTGGGTGACGGAATCGGAGCAAGCCATGAACCGGATGCTGACCCTGATTTCAACGGTATCCCTTCTGGTCGGAGGCATCGTGATCATGAACATCATGCTGGTCTCCATCCGCGAGCGCATTCACGAAATAGGCATCCGCCGCTGTTTCGGCGCCAGCCGGACGGACATCACCCTGCAATTTCTATTTGAGTCCACCCTCGTTTCCCTGTGGGGAGGGGTGTTGGGCATCATTTTCGGGTTTGCCGTTTCGATGGGATTAAAACATTTCGACGTGCTACCCGCCATGTTGACGTGGGAACCGTTCGTGCCGGCGTTTTTGTTATGCACGGCAATCGGACTGATCTTCGGCATCCAGCCCGCCAGAAAGGCGGCCTTTCTGGTGCCGGAGGAAACGCTCAGATAAATCCTCCTTACTCCATGACCCTGACCGACGGCATAGGCATCGCCACCACATCCCTGAAAGCGCGAAAATCCCGGACACTGCTGGCGTCGCTGGGAATCGTCATCGGCATCGCCGCGGTCATTATCATGGTCGCCATCGGCAAGGGGTCCCAGGAGGAAGTGCTGAACGTCATCCGCAACATGGGTGAAAACCTCATCACCCTGAACGCCGGTGAAGTGAAACGCCGCGGCGGACAGTTTCGCCTGACCGGCAACGTCACCACCCTGAAAATCAAGGACGCCGAGTTCCTGCTGGAGGAAATCGACGGCCTGGCCAGGGCCGTCCCCTATGAGGCCCGGCAAATCCAGGTCAAGTTCGGCAACACCTCGGCCAATGCCAACGTCGCCGGGACCACCGCGGATTTCCTTGCGGTGCGAAAATACGAGGTCGCGGCGGGGCGGTTTTTCGACGAAAACGATTCGCGGCTGGGCCGCCGGGTCGCCGTCCTCGGGCAAACGACGATCAACAACATCTTTCCCGATGACGACCCGATCGGCCAGGTTGTGCGGATCAAAACCATTCCCTTCACGGTCATCGGTACCCTCAAGCCCAAGGGAATGGACTCGCAAGGCGCGGATCAGGACGACATCCTTTTGATTCCCATGACGACCATGATGCGCCGGGTGCTCAACCAAACTTACATCAGCACCATTTACCTGCAAGCCGTCGACCGGGCGAGCATGGATTCGGCGGCGGAAAAAATCCGCGAAGCGTTGAGAAAACGCCACCGGCTGACCGGCGACAAGGAAGACGATTTCACCCTGCAAAACCAGCTGGAGCTGGAAGACCTGAAACTGGAGACGAAAAAAACGTTTACCGCGCTGATCGTCGGGGTGGCGGCGATCTCGCTGATCGTCGGCGGCATCGGCATCTTGGCCGTCATGCTGGTTTCCGTGAAGGAGCGTACGCGGGAAATCGGCGTCAGGCGCGCCGTGGGAGCCACCAAACTCGACATCATCGGGCAGTTCGTTCTGGAATCGCTGGCGATAGGAATGATCGGCGGGGCGGGAGGCGTCGGCCTGGGAGTGGGCGTTACCCTGGGGCTGGCCAAATGGAGCCCGTGGACCCTGCTCCTCGACCGGCAATCCATACTGATAGCCGCGGGAGTGTGCGTGATGATCGGGGTCCTCTTCGGCATCTATCCGGCCATCAAGGCATCCCGGCTCGACCCCATGGACGCCCTGAAAGTAGAGTAACCTTATCCGGAAAATCGAGATTCTTCGCCGCCCCGGTGTCATCGCGAGCCGTTGCCGGCGGCGTGGCGATCCAGCCTTCTGGATTGCTTCGTCGGCTGAGCCTCCTCGCAATGACAAGCGATTCCTTGATTGCCATTCTGAGCAACGCGAAGAATCTCGGGGTTAAAACATAAATCCGCCGTGGTTGGCGGCGATCATGCCCGCCAGCATGGGCAACGACAGCCAGGCGTTCGTGCGGCTGGCGAGGAAGGCGTGTCTCTTGGCCTTGTTCAGGGCGTCGCCTTCCAGCTCTCCGGCGATGATCTTTTTCTGGTTCGGCCAGATGATGAACCAGACGTTGCCCGCCATGATGATTCCCAGCAACATGCCGATCATGATTTCCATGCTGGGGATGCCCTCGACGGTGCCCCTGCCGGCCATGAAATAAACAATGCCGGTCACCACCGTCAGCCAGGCGGCATGGCGAAACAGAAACAGCGCCTTGGGAACAATAATCTGCGTATAGGCCTTGGCCGCGCCCGCCTCGGTCATTTTGGGCATGGACTGCACTTGCACCAGGTTAAAAAAGTACAACAATCCGATCCATAAAATTCCCACCAGCACATGAAAAAATTCAAAGACCCACATATTGTTTTAACCTTTCCCAATGAGTATTAATAGATAATTTTCCAACCGGCACCGGGAACAAGCCCCACCGCAAGGGACGGACAACGCCACTTGGATAGTAGGATGATAAAAACCGCGCTTGGATTCGACAATTCCCAACTTTCCCGCCGCAACCCGAACAGGTTGCAACCTGAACGGGTGAGCCCCCGAACGGGCTCATCGGCTGAAAGTGTAATAAAAAATCATCGAAATTACAAAGATTAAGAAAAGCAGGCGGGCGCGCCAATCCGATAAAAAAGAGAAAAGACCCGTTGACCGGGGAAGTTGGCGCGGTACGGAGCCGGCAATGCCGGTATTGCGCGAATCGGCGGAGGTTTCCCTGAGCCGGCGGTTTTCTTCCCGCAACCGGCGGTTTTCCGACTTGAGGGTTTCAATTTCATTGCGGAGCGCCAGCCGCTCGACTTTTAAAGCCTTCGATTTTTCGATCTCGCGGCGCAGAGCTTCCTCCGGTCCCGGCGTCACGCCGCTGTCCGGATCGTCCCGCCAATGGTTTTCGTCATTCATACGGAAATAGGCCTGAACTCGCAAACCAGGGCCGAATTAACCTGCGGGCTCCGCATATTGTTCTTTAATCTTAAGCACCTCGGGAAGAATTCCTTTAAACAGGGGAACCAAGTCCGGGTC